>JANNLP010000329.1:0-5141 GCA_031396905.1 Gemmataceae bacterium | reverse complement strand
GGGTTGATTAGGCCTCGGGCAAAGACGTGAGCAAAGAAACGGTTCACCGCAGCGCGAGCGAAGTATGGATTGTCCGGCGAAGTAAGCCACTCCGCCAACGTTGGTCGATAGGGAATTCTCGTCCCCAGATTGGCTGGCTTGCTGGCTTCAAACAACTTGGCCTTTGCGGTGCCGGTTGTCTTCTTGGCGTCGGTGGGGTCGGGGATGGCGATGATGTCGTTGGCGGGGATGGCCTTCTCGCCTTGCTTGGCGGCTTTACCACGTGGCTCGGGCGTTTTGCCAACCTCCTTCACCGCTACGATCGGCGCTCGTGGAACCTTGTCGCCGTCGCGCTCGAACTTCACGTGGCCAAAAAAAGCGGCCATGCCCCAGAAGTCGTCTTGCTTCCACGTTTCAACTGTCGGGTGGACATGGCACTCGGCACATTGCAGTTGCAGGCCCATGAACAAGTTGGCGGTGGCGGCCGTTAGCTTCGCGGGTGAAACCTGATTGTTGTCCTGGTTGGCTACGACAAACAGCGATTGCGGTGACTCGTCCACTTTGCCGGATGCCGTCACCATGTCTGTGACGATCTTGTTCCAGCCGTTGTTGTCGTTGAACTCTTTGGCCAGCCATTTGGTGAAGGCCTCGGTATTCAATCCGCGATTGGTATCGGTATCGCGCTTAATCAACATGTCGGCCCAGATGGCGGCGAAGTGTTTGCCGAAGTCGCTGCTATCCAACAATCCATCAATCAGCTTGGATCGCTTTTGCGGATCTGCGTCGGCCAGAAACGCCTTCACTCGTTCATACGTCGGCACCTTGCCGGTAAGGTCGAGCGATGCGCGGCGAAGATATTCGGCATCGGTCGCCAGCGGCGAAGCCGTGATGGCCGACTTCGAAAGCGCAGCATCGATCTGCGCATCAATGGTTCTTGCAAGATCGTAGGCTGCGCCGGTCGGCAATTGTGGCGGCGTCGTCGGGTTGGCAAACTCGCGCTGTTTTTTGGTGACTGTCGCCGATGTCGTTGTCGGTTCCGTTTTGGTTACGTCAGATTCAGGCAGTGATTCTCGGACGGTGACGATTGCTGGTTTTTCATTCGCTGGTGGCGCGCCCTTTTTCGGAATAATGAACCCGGCCGCCGCGATGCCTGCACAGCCGAGGCCAGCCAGACTGAGAATCCAGGTGAGCGGTCCCGGTCCCGATTTCATTTTCCTTGTCACGTTCCACCCTCCACCAATAGCTAGTCTAACACCACGGCCGGGCCGAATGACCGCAAAACGGGGAAAATACTCACGCGATACCGCACGGCCTCACCCCAACCGCGGGGAATTCGCAGACTCTTCTTTCCCCGGACCCCTATTTCACGTTCAATAGAGGTTCATGACTGCATCCGCCACCGACCCGGAGGGCCGCGATGGAGGTTCTCATAAATGCCGACCAGATCCAAAAGCGCGTCGATGAACTCGGCGGGCAAATCATGGGCGACTACGGTCATCAGCCCGTCACCATTGTCGGTGTGCTCACCGGCAGCCTCATGTTCCTGGCCGATCTCATGCGACGGTTGGACCTGCCGTTGCGCATCGCTCTGATCCAGGCGTCGAGTTATCGCGGGGCCACGACCACGGCTGGCGAGTTGCATGTGCAATCGGACTTGCTTCCCGACCTTCGCGGCCGTCATGTCCTCGTGATTGATGACATTCTCGACACCGGCCAGACTCTGGCGCACTTGAAAAAGGAACTGGATGGAATGCAGTTGGCGTCGCTGAAGTTCGGTGTCTTGCTTCGCAAGATCGGCCGGCAGGAAGTACAGTTGGAACCGGACTATGTCGGCTTCGAGATTCCCGACAAGTTTGTGATCGGTTATGGCCTGGATTACAATGATGAATATCGCAACCTCCCGTACATTGGGGTGCTGACGCCATGAAGTTGGCCGGCACAGTTCCCGGTTTCGCGCTGAAGTTGAACCCGGAATAGTAAATACGTGCGCATTCTCTGGCTGCTTCCCGATTTTGGATTCAACGCGGCGAGCCGGCAGGCGCGGCTCGTGGTGCCCGAGTTGATTCGGCTCGGGAATCAGGTAGCTGTCGCGGCTTTGCGGGCCGGCGGCGGCATGGTCGGCGAGTTGCGCGAGTGCGGCATTCCGCTGCGTGAGTTGGCGTCGCCGGCGGATATGCCGGTGAAGTGTCTCTTCGAGTTGGAAAAGCTGCTGAAGGATGAATCGTTCGACTTGGCGCATACTTGGAGATTGCCGGCGGCCCGGTCGCTGGGCACGTTGCGATTGGCCCGCGCGCATCGGCCACGGCTGCTGGTCAGTCACGCCAAGCGCGGTGCTAAATGGAATCCACTTGATCGGTTGTTGCTCGGTCGCGTTGATAAACTGACGGCCGACCCTGGTGAACCGGGCCCGCAAATGCCCATGGTGCCATTGGCGGTCGCGCCGACACCGCAACAGCCGTGGCCGAAGTCGCTGGTGTTTCCCGCCGATGCCCGCGTTATTGTCTGCATGGGCGAATTGACCTCCGAGCATTTGTTCAAGGATGCCATCTGGGCATTCGATGTCTTGAAGTACGTTTATCCCGAACTTCACTTGCTCATCATCGGTAAAGGACCGGACCTGGATGGGTTGGTGAAGTTTGCCCGCTCCGTCTCCGGCGCTTCGGATCGCATTCACTTTCTGACTGATTGGTCTAACGGTCCGGCGCTGTTGGCCAATGCCGAGATGGTCTGGATTCCCAGCCGCAAGCGTTGCGGCGAACAAGTCGCGCTGGAAGCCCAAGTTGCTGGTGTGCCGGTTGTCGCCACCAATTTGCCGGGATTGGCAGCGGTGCTTGGCAAAGGCGAGAGCGGTATCCTCGTTACACCCAATGAACCTGTGGAATTGGCAAAGGCCGCCCGGCCCGTATTGGATGATCCCGCGCGGCGAAAGCAACTCATTGAAGCGGGCCGGCAAAACACGTCGGTCGGTTATTCGCCCGCGGAGGTTGCCGCACGGTGGGCCGAGGTGTATGCCGAAGTCGCCGCCAAGGGAACTTCCGCGTAAATTGTGGCCATGCGCGACGTGTTGACGCTGATCCTCGCCGGCGGTCGAGGCTCGCGGCTCGAACCATTGACCCGCGACCGGGCCAAGCCGGCCGTGCCGTTCGGCGGTCACTATCGCATCATCGATTTCACGCTTTCCAACGCCATCAACTCCGGACTGCGGCGAATGTTCGTTCTCACGCAGTACAAGGCCCGCAGCCTCGATTTGCATTTGCGTTTTGGCTGGTCGTTCCTCAGCCCGGAGTTGGGCGAATTCGTGGACGTTTTGCCGCCGCAACAACAGTTCGGCGAACATTGGTACAAAGGCACGGCCGACGCGATTTATCAGAACATCATTTCGATGGAGAAGGAAGAACCGAAGTACATTCTGATACTTGCCGGCGACCACATCTACAAGATGGACTACGGCGAACTGCTGCGCGAGCACATCACCGCTGGTGTGAGCCTGTCGGTCAGCTGCATTGCCGTTCCACTGGCTGAGTGCAGCAACTTCGGCATTGTGCAGGCCAATGAAGCCGGGTTGGTGACGGGCTTTCAGGAAAAGCCCGAGACGGCCGAGGAGTTGGCTGATCAACCTGGGCACTGTTTGGGCTCGATGGGCATTTATGCGTTCACGGCCGAACGGTTGTATGAACTGCTGTGTCAGGACGCGGCCGACGGCAATTCGCAACATGACTTCGGCAAGAATGTGATCCCCGGCATGGTGGCCGCGGGTGAACCGGTTCATGCATTTCGCTTTCGCGATCGCAACCGCAAGGCCATGCCGTACTGGCGCGATGTGGGTACGCTCGATGCTTATTACCAGGCCAACATGGATCTGGTCGCGGTCGAGCCGGTGTTGAATCTTTACGATTCGGATTGGCCAATTCGCACTGTTCACGCTGCGTTGCCGCCGCCGAAGACAGTGTTTGCCGAGCCGGGTCTTCCCGGTGCGGTGCGTCGCGGTGAAGCCATCGACAGCATGGTGTGCAATGGCAGCGTTATTTCCGGCGGCCATGTGCGCCGCTCGGTGCTGGGCCAAAACGTCCGAGTAAACAGCTATGCCATCGTCGAGGAATCGATCCTCGGCGAGCGGGTGTCGATTGGCCGACATTGCCGCGTTCGCCGGGCCATCGTGGACAAAGACGTGATCATCCCGCAAGGCTGCTCGATCGGCTATGACCTCGACCACGACCGCCAGCGCGGCTTCGTCGTCACCGAAAGCGGTGTCGTCGTCATTCCCAAGTCGGAGCGTCAGGAAGTGTTCCTGCAGCCGAAGAAGTAACGAGTTGGGCATGGCCGACTCCACAGCAAGTACTTGTCTGATTGCTCAATCTGTTTGGCTGCCTTGCCACCACGTTCCTTGATTGCCGATCCGGGCGGCTTTACGGCCGGGGCAATCACGATCACATTCAACCAGCGGATATACACTCTCGCGACGATCCATGCTGGCGATGCCGGCTGCGCGCGCAGGAGCACACACAGGAAAAGCAATGCGGACGGGAACACACAGGTTGATTTTGATCAACCCATGACCGAGCGCCCCGAGGGGGTCGGCAAGCACAATCCTTCCTTTGCGGGGATCGTGAGGATACTCCCCCGAGGGGAGGCCTAAGCATCAGATCGTATTGCAATTCAGTCGCTTCCCAATTAACGGGAGGCTGGGGAGGTAGTTCTAAATCCCTCCCCTAACCCCTCCCTTCGAGCTGACCGCCCGACAGTTTTGCTGGGGTTAGGAAGGACAGAGATAGATTATCGGGGGCCAATGGAAGGGAGCGTTGGTCAGGAGATCGTGCCAGGCGGTGATTCCGAGTTGGAACAGACTCAGTCTTCGGAAGCGGCGTGGGTCGTAACGGCGGCGAAGGCCGCGTTTGATCAACCACGTGCCCAGACTGATCAGTAACAACAGCGCGATGGCCATAATAAGCAATAGCCGTTCGGCCCGTCGGGGGTCGTTGACTCGACTGCTTTGCCATTGGAACCCCTGACTCTTCTCGTCGCGGAAGCTTTCTTCGATCCACATGCGACGAGCGTATTGTTGCCATCGTCCGGCACACGCACTTTGGTCGGTGACTAACAGCCACGGTTCCTGACAGCCACGCGGCCACTGTGCGATCACTGACGCGGTTCGCCAACCGGCT
>JANNLP010000535.1:0-3224 GCA_031396905.1 Gemmataceae bacterium | reverse complement strand
AGCCCTGATCGCCGTCGCCCACAAGCTGCTCACCATCGCTAACGCCATGGTGGCTCACAAAAGCCTGTGGCGACATTCGAACGTCGCCACTACCTCTTGATTTCTAAGACGGTCACTAATGGCTCCGACCCCTCCAGGGTCAATTCCGGAAGACATCCCGGAGGGATGACAGCCATTAGCCGGTGGTTGAGCGAAGCGATACCACCGGTCCAGGCGTACGCCAGTTTTTTCGACCCCGGCAGGGGTCGCAGCCCCAACCAATGCCGTCCACTCATCGCATTCTCCGAACGCCCTCGCGGGCATCGGCGGCGCGGGGGTGGTCTTCGTATGAGGCGGCTTGCTGGTAAAAGCTTGCCGCTTTGGCTCGTTCGTTGAGCCGTTCGTGGGCAACGCCCAGTTTATACAGCGTGTCGGCCCCGCTTTTGCTGGATTTGCGGAAGTCCTGCAGACAGCCCACGGCCAAATCCGGGCGGTCGAGTTCATCCAGATACAGATCTCCAAGTAGGCGGTTGGCCATCCGCCAGGCTTCCTCTTCGGCCGACGATGCGAACTTTTCTGGCTGCTGTTCGCGGACATCTTCCAGGAGTTGCAGCGCGCTATCCCGCTCGCCAAGTCGCAACCGGACGCGGGCGGCCAACAGCCGGGATGCGAATCCACTTGGTTGCAGGACCAACGCCAACTCCGTCAGGTGATTGGCCCAATGCAACAGCTCGGCATCGGCGTCGCGCGTATCAACAAGTTGTTTTGCCTTGGTCAGACAATAATCAACATCAACCGACTTACGCATGGTCTCCGACGCACCGCGTAATGCCGACGGCTCAATCGAATAAACGTACTTGTCACGCCGGGCAAGCAGGTCGGCGTCTTTGCCGTTATAGAGTCGAGCTCGTTCGACCGCGTTCAGCGCGGCCAGCGAGTCGCCTCGGCGTTCGTGCAAATCGGCTAATGCCCGCAAGGTCTCGATGCCGCTGCGATCATATTCGGCAAACAGCGAAAGATTGCCGGCGGCCGCGTCTAGATCACCGGCACGCTCGGAATCGTCGGCCAGCGTCTTGAGCATCGCAAAGTATGCATGACGCGATGCATCCGGCAACTGCTTGTGACCGACGATTAATCCGGCCTGTTTTCCTTGATGGCGAGCGAGAGCGGCGCCAGCCGGGTTGCCATTTTTCTCCCACGCTTCGGCGATGGTGTGCCAAATTCGCGGCGCTTCCGCCTGCAAGCCAGTTGCCGCGATGGCGAGAAACTCCACACCGCGCTGCAATCGCGCCGGTTCGTTGATCAATACCGTACCGAGTTGTTCCGCATACCCATAGTCAAACTCGGCGACGAGTCCGCCTTGAAACTCCGCTAAAGTCAGCGGTGCGTAAAGCACGCGTTTCAGCGACCATGCGGTGGGCTCATCCGGCACATCGATGAGCGCCCGCTCGGCCGCCGCGATGGCTTCCAGTCGCCGACCGGGTTTTTGTAATTGTTCACGTCCAACGCGGGCCTCCAACCCCGGATGCAACAACAGCGCGAGTTGCCAGGCACTCAACAAAATCGCCCGTCGTTCCGGGTCATCGGCTGCGTCGAATAGTGAATTCAGATGCAGTGCAGCCGCATCCAGATCGCCGCTGTGTGTCGCCGCCACCGCTCGCCAGTAACGCAATCGCGGCCGCAATCGCGGCTCACGCCGGTCGGCCAGGTCAAGCAGGCGCAGCGCTTCCTCGCGCTGAGCGTCACTCTGCGGTTCATTCAATAATCGCGTCGCACGATCCAGGCACACATTTGCGTCGATCAATAGCAGTAAATCATCATCAACAGCGGCAGGATCAAGTTGGCGATGCACGTCCCACAGCGCCGATCGCGCCAGCGCATTGGTCGGATCGATGCGCACCGCCCGGCCCAAAGCCCGCAGCGCTTCGCTGTGCAATCCCACCTGGCCGTAACTGATGCCGCGGAGCGTGTGTTTGAACACCTGTAGGCCGGGCAGTATGCGGGCCGTGTAAACGTAAAACAGTGCCAGCGGAATCAACAAACCCAATACCGGCACATCCGGCGAGATGCGCACCAGCCAAATACCGATGGCAAGGGCCGTGCACCATGCCGCCACGTCCCCTTCCGATTCTTCGGCTTCGCTGACGAACGTCAGCAGATAAAAGAACGGTAAGCCGAGCAACAAATACATGCCGATGGCACGTCGATCGGCCTCTGGCACCATGTCGGGCCACAATTGCAGCGACCACAACGTGCCGGCGATCAACGCAACAGCCATCATGACCGTGCAAACCAATCGCGACCACCGTGGCCGTATGAACCGTAGCGACATCAACCCGCCGCCCAGCGCGAGGCCGGTCCCTGTGCATATCGCTAACAATCGAACATCGGTCGCCGTCCATTGCGTCAGTACGGCACCGATTGTCAGCCCAATGATGATGCCGGCGTAAATGTGCCGCGGGTATTCAAGCAACAGGAACAACAGATAAGCCGGCCAGCGGCCCGATGGCCGCACGCCATGCTGGTTAGCACGGGTGGCACCTGCCACTAACCCCGCCACCAAACCGATCACCATCAACCCGCCGACTATTGCAGCCGCCCCAGCTGTCGGCGCAACTAGAGCCGCGTAGGCCAACAGGCCGAGGAATAGGCCTTTCAACAGGTATTCGACACTAATCCAAGGCATGAGTGAGTCCGGGATTGGGCACGCAGTCAAAGATACGAAATCGGGTTATCCGCCAGCGACTTGTGTCGACACAGGAGGGAAATTCTGAATACAATCAAATTGGCATGGTTTCGGCGCAGTAGAAATGTCGAGACGAGGTAGTTAAGATGCGATTCATTAAGGCGTTAGTTGCCGTAGCCGCTGTACTTGCGTTGGGACTTTCAGAGGCCCAAGCTGGCAAGGGTAGTGGAAGCCACGGTCCGTCACGAGGACGGAGTTCGGGTGACGTTTTCGTTCGCGGGTATCCAAGAGCAAATGGCACATTCGTTAGGCCGCACTTGCGGTCACGTCCAGACGGCAATGTATTTAACAACTGGTCAACGCTGGGCAATGTCAACCCATACACGGGCAAGATCGGCAGCGTCGATCCAATGCAAGTGCTTGCGCGTAGGGAAGCCAAACAGTATGACCTCGCTATCAACGCTCCGCGCAAGAACGCTGTTGAAGTCGGAACTGAAAACGCAGCCGAGAAAGAATCGGTGGTTCATTCACCACTATTCGACGTAAAGCCGATTTCGGA
>JANNLP010000534.1:0-5992 GCA_031396905.1 Gemmataceae bacterium | reverse complement strand
AGCCCTGATCGCCGTCGCCCACAAGCTGCTCACCATCGCTAACGCCATGGTGGCTCACAAAAGCCTGTGGCGACATTCGAACGTCGCCACTACCTCTTGATTTCTAAGACGGTCACTAATGGCTCCGACCCCTCCAGGGTCGAAATCGACGGAGCAGACACCGGCATCGCCACCGCGGCCGCCTTCTTCGAATTGTGGTACATCTGCGTCAGCAAATCGTCGGCCAGATTCTCCGTGTCCTTGACAATGCGGATCGTGCGATTGCGGAAGAACACCGTGAAGAACAAACCCGGCACTGCGATGCCAATGCCCACCATGGTGACCACCAACGCATGGGAGATGCCGTCGGCAAGTCGGTTGGCGTTCACGGTAGCACCGGGCTTTGCCAATTCCATGAACGCCAGGATCATGCCGTACACGGTGCCGACCAATCCGATGTACGGCCCCAGAGAACTGATCACGGCCACATAGTTGATGAGCTGATCCTTGCCCGATTTCAAACTGTCGGCCTTGTTGTAAGCGGCATCGCGGGCGTCATCGAGACCGTATTGCAACCGGGCCATGCCGGCCGTCATCACCTGGCCGAGGAACGATGGGTCCAACCGCGCCACTTCGTACGCTTCTTTGAATTTGCGCTGATTCACGGTGTCGGCAAAACGCTCGACGAACCCTGGTGGAATGGCGACATGTAGGCGCAGATCCAACGCCAGCATCACGATAAGCGCAACGAGGCAGACCGACAGTGCCACAAAGATGATGCCAAACGTCCAACCGATGGAGCGCAGAAAGTGCCCGAGAAAGCTCGGACCAGCCGTCTCGGCAGTCGCTTCGGTGGCTTCCTGCGCCATCGCCGGAGTGGCGAGAACGAGGAACGCTGCGAAAAGTAACAAACCGAATAGGAAGCGGGGCAATCCGCGCTGCGACATGTGGGATCATCCTCGAAGTGGGTTCAATTCGATTCCCCTCCCTCGAAGGGAAGGAACAAACCGACTTGCGCCTATTCTTCAATTTCGCCGAGGACTTCCTGCAACACGTCCTCGGCAACGTAAATCGGCACCTTGGCGGTGACCGCAAGTGCAACGGCATCACTTGGGCGGGCGTCGATTTCGATCAATTCACCGTCACGGCGAACCCGGATCTTGGCGTAATAAGTGTGCTCGCGCAACTCGCTGATGAAGATGTCTTGCAGGTCGCCGCCCAACTGTTCGATGACGTTATTGATGAGATCATGCGTGAGCGGCCGGGGATTGGGAATGTCCTTAATCCGGCGATCGATGCTGGTGGCCTCGAAGATGCCGATGACAATGTGAAATGTCCGCGGCTCGCCGGACTCGCAATCGACTTCGCGGAGCATGATAACTTGCTGCTCCGAGATTTCGCTGATGACGATGCGGCGAAGTTCCATCTGGACCGGCACGTTCGCCTCACTTTCGGCAGCCGCCCGCCAGACGGGACATGGACGCCTAAGTCGATTGTAAAGCATGCCCACGTAAATGAAAAGAGCCGCGCTGCGAGGTCGCAGCGCGGCTCTATGTATTACCTACCGTTTAGCTCTTCACTTTGTCCGGAATCCGCATGGCGTAGAAGGACCGCCAGACGAATACGAGAGCAATAGCGAACATCACGATGCCGATGTACCAGGTGTAATCCGTCGAAGTCCCCAGCTTGGCGGCCTTCTTGATCTCGATGGCGATTTCCACGGCGAGAAGGCCGAACAAGGTCGAGAACTTGATAATCGGGTTCAAGGCAACCGATGTGGTGTCTTTGAATGGATCACCCACTGTATCGCCGACTACCGTGGCTTCGTGCAACGGCGTGTTCTTTTCTTTCAGATCAACTTCGACGTACTTCTTGGCATTGTCCCAGGCACCGCCGGCGTTGGCCATGTAAATGGCCTGGAACAAGCCGAATACGGCGATGGAAATCAGGTAGGCGACAAAGAAGTTCGGATCGAAGAACGCGAAGGCCAGCGTAATCGTCAACAGCGCGATGAAGATATTCCACATGCCTTTTTGTGCGTACTGGGTGCAAATCTTGACGACCGTGATCGAGTCGTTCATGTCGGCGGACGTTTTAGTCAGGTCCATGTTCTTTTTGATGTACTCGACCGCGCTGTAGGCCCCAGTGGTCACGGCTTGCATCGAGGCGCCGCAGAACCAGTAGATCACCGACCCACCGCAGATGAAGCCGAATAGAACTGGAGCGTCGGTCAGACTCAGCTGCAACATGCCTTCTTTGCCCAGCAACAGAATGATCGCGAAAATCATGGTGGTCGCGCCGACCACGGCGGTGCCAATCAGCACCGGCTTGGCGGTGGCTTTGAATGTGTTGCCCGCCGAGTCATTGGCTTCGAGGTAATGCTTGCCGCGCTCGAAATCCGGGGTGAAGCCGAAGTCGCGCTCAATTTCCTGCTTAATGCCGGGAATCTTCTCGGTTTGAGCCAGTTCGAAGATCGACTGCGCGTTGTCGGTCACCGGCCCGTAACTGTCGACAGCGATGTTGACCGGACCCATGCAAAGGAAACCGAAGGCGACAAGACCGAGCGCGAAAATCGGTCCGCCCTCAATAATCATGCCGTTTTCCAGCGTCACCCGCATGACGTCGTTGAGGCCCATCAAACTAATGAAGTAAGCCGCCGCCATCAGTCCGGCGATGAGAATACCTTTCCAAAAAGCGCTGAAATTGCCCGCGACCAAGCCGGAGAGAATTGTCAACGAAGCCCCGCCTTCACGCGACGCGGTCACGATTTCGTGAACATGCTTGGAGTGCGAACTGGTAAAGATCTTGGTAAACTCAGGGATCAACACGGCTGCCAGCGTGCCGCAACTAATGATGGAAGCGAGTTGCCACCAAAGTTTGCCGATCTTGACGGCGTCCATTCCCGGGATTGCCAAGTCATGGCTGATCAACAGGTAGCTCATGCCGAACGATGTCGTGATACAGAGGATCGACGCAATCCAGATGAGCCGGGTCAGCGGCGCTTCGAAGTTGAACTCTTTGAGGCCACGATACTTCGCTTCGGAAATCGCCTGATTGATGAAGTACGCCATGCCGGACATAAAGTCCATCAGGAAACGCATGGCAAAAATCCAAACGATGAGCTTGGCTTGGAGGTCGGCTTGGGCCTTGGGAATTGCCAAGGTGATGAAGACAATGAGCGCCACGCCAGTTACGCCATAGGTCTCGAAGCCGTCGGCGGTTGGTCCCACGGAGTCGCCGGCGTTGTCGCCGGTGCAGTCGGCGATCACGCCGGGGTTCCGGGGATCGTCTTCTTTGACTTTGAAGGCGATCTTCATCAGGTCCGAGCCAATGTCGGCAATCTTGGTGAAGATGCCGCCCGCGATTCGGAGGGCCGACGCGCCAAGTGATTCGCCGATGGCAAAGCCCAGGAAGCAAATGCCGACGCGATCGCGCGGCACATAAAGCAGAATGACCACCATCAGGATCAATTCGAGCGAAATCAGGAACAGGCCGATGGACATGCCGGCCCGCAACGGGATGTTGACGACATCCCACGGCACACCTTTGAGCGAAGCAAAGGCCGTACGGGAATTTGCATAAGTGTTGACGCGGATGCCATACCAGGCGACCAGATAGGAGCCGCCCATGCCGACGACCGAGAATAGTAGCACCTGCAATACCACGTCCCAATCTTTGTGTTGCAGGCCTTTGAAGTAATAGGTCATCGCCCCGCCGATGATGACGAACAGCATCAACAGGAATTTGCCCTGCTGGATCAAATACGTCTTGCACGTCTGGAAAATGATCTCGGAAATGGCGAGCATCGACTTATGGGCCGGCTGCTTGTGAATCTGCCATAGCTGATACAGACTAATGGACAACGTGCCGACGATCACCCAAGCTCCGTACCACAAGAGATTCCAGGCGCTGATGTCATAGCCAAAAATCTTGAACGAACCGGCATGGAGATCAGGTATCTCCAGGTCGGCATCACCCGCCCTGGCAAAACCGGCACTTAGCAACAACACCCCCATCGCCAATGCGAGCGGAGCAAGGTTTTTCATGGCTGCAATAACGGCGGAAACTTTTTGCGAGAGTCGGGGTCCCATTACGGAGCGGCTCCAATGTAAACGAAAAGCCGCCCCGGCGACTCCAGTCCTTCTGGACCGCCCGGCGGCTTAAGTACGTCTGTTAATAGGGAGTTAGAATACGGCCAATCGGCCAAAAGTCCACAAACCGCGTTCACTCAGCCTTTGGCTTCCGGGCTTTGCGCAAACTACCAACTGTCCAGGCGATAACCAACCCCGTCAGTGCCAGCGCCCCCGGCTCCGGGACGGCAATCGCGCGGACATTATCTACGCCCAATTGAGCCGCGATTGGCGGGGTCGATTGCCCGTTGAGATCGTCATTGGCGTTGTGCAGGATCCGCATTTCAGCATTGCCGCCGCCCAGCACCGATGCCAGTGAGGGCGGGGCGTTAATTGGAACCATGTTGGCGGAATCGAGCGGGAAAACAAAGTGGTGCCAAAGACCATCCATAGGAACTAGCGATGCCAGAGAAACGTATCCAGGAGTGTTACTAAACGTCGTGGTTTTTAGGCCGACTCGAACGGACATGCCACCGGGGAGATTGAAGTTCCGCACGTCCATTTCGATGGCATTGACGCCGGCCGCCGTGTAATCGCCAACCCACTGAAAACGATTGAACGCGATCAACAAACTACCCTGGCCAATGCCGACGCCATTTGTCGCGATACGAAGGTAATGGTCCAGCGCGCCACCGGGACCGCCAAGTTGAACGGTCGGGTCGGCGGCCGGCAGTCCATTGGCCCAATTCAGCGTCGTACTGGATTCAAACGTATCGACTTGCCCGGACACCACTTGCGCAGACGCAAGCGACGATGTGGCAAAAAGCAGGGCGACTGCAACAAAAAAGCTCAAGATCCGCATAGTTGAGAGTCTTTGTGCGAGCAATTACATCTTATCCGAAACGACAACCAATGCTAGAGCAAGTATGATGAAGAAAGGGTGTCGCCGGGAACCTTGGCAATGCTTGTGAAAACCGCGATTGCGGCGCTACTGACGTTCACTGTCGCCTATGCCGTCTGGGTGTTTTGGCCCACCGTTCGGCCAAAACCATGGGTGGCGCCGGTGGTTGTCGCGCCGTTAAGGCCGATCGTGGTACAGCAACAAATAGACGAACGACCGGGCTTCGATTTGGATGCCATAAAGACGCGAATGGCTGGGACGGAAATGTTGTTGGCTCAGTCGATAGTTCAACAACAGAAGTCGCAACAGGAACTCGCTGAACAGAAGTCGCGGCAAGATCTCGCTGAGCTGATTGCCAAGCTGAAACGACAATCAGAAGTCACCACGTCACCGTTTGTGATTCCTGTCACAGAGGCGGAAAAACTCTTCTGCAAGCTGCGAGTCATCCCCGTCACTGACGAGGAATTGCGGTTGTTCAAGATTCGACGCGTTGGACCTCCTTGGTAGCCCGGGGCATTGGCGCCTCAGTCTGTAGCAAAGTATTCGGCCGCATTGCGGAACAGCGTCATGCCGTCGCCCTCGGCCTTCAAGCCCTCACGGGTCCAGCGCGGATGATGCGTCGGCAACACGTTCCGCTCCGGGTGCGGCATCAGACCGAGCACGCGACCCGTTGGGTCGCAGACGCCAGCCACGTTGCCTTGAGAACCATTAGGATTGGCAGGAAACGGTAGCTGTTTCGCTGACCTCCCGCCATCCGATTCCGCATAGCGCAACACAAACTGCCCCGTCGTCTCCAAGCCATCAAAGATCCAGTCGGCACGGCAGCGGAAGTTGCCTTCGCCATGGGCGGTGGGCACTTCAATACGGTCAATGTCTTTGAGCCACGGACAATGTCCGGGCGTGGCTGCCAATGTTATCCAGCGATTCTCGAAGCGACCGCCCCGGGATGGCATACGATCACCCGCGGTTCGGCGTCTTCGATGAAATAGGAAAGCTCACCGCGCTGATAGGCGGTGTTGAGCGGCAGGTAAACCAGGCCGGC
>JANNLP010000512.1:0-10930 GCA_031396905.1 Gemmataceae bacterium | reverse complement strand
ATGCGCGGTAAGTCATGGCTTGGCCAGTGGTGGCGCCGCCTTCGTCTCCAACTCCGCGATCAGCTTCTTGAAGTCCTCCCGCTCGCGCAGCGGGTCGAGGTCGCTGTCCTTGGTCATATGTGCGGCATTATTGAAGCCACTAGTCACCGACTTGTGCAGGAACTCCATCGCCCGGTCGGCGTATTCTTGCTTTTTGTCGGCGATCTTGCCGCTGGCCACGGAATAAATGCACGCAAGTTCGTACCACTGGCGAGTGGTCGATGACGCCTTCGTCAATTCGGCGACTTCAGCCACAGCTTCGGCGACCCTACCGGCTTGAAGTAACGCCATGGCACGGCCCGCTCGAAAATTCGGCTGTTCGGCCGGAGGGCTGAATTCGACGGTTCGGTCCCAGTCGTTGACCGCCTCGGCGTATTTTTGAAGCCGGTCGAAGGCTTGTGCCCGACCGTGATGGCTGTTCCGCAAATATTCTTTGGCGCGGAATTCGAGTGGGTGCTTCTGATGGACTTGTTGCAAAAGTTGGACAGCATTATCAAACCATTCCACGCTTTGGGCCGCATGGCCTTCATTGCGGATCAAGTTGCCGAAGTTGCAGTAGCTTCCGCCCAGCATAACTTGGTGACTGGGCATGGCGGGAAACTGTTCGGCCAACTTCTTCCGCATACCGTGAGCTTTTTCATGCTCGGTTCGAGCTGGCGCCCACTTCCCGAGTTCCATGAACACAATTCCCAGACTGTTGTGGGTGTGCGCCAGATCCACCTGGTGCGCCCACACGGCGGGGAACTGCTCGACAAGCCTCATCTGCAGGTCGCGGGCTAACCGATACTCCACAAGAGCTTCGTCGCGCTTCCCCAGCTCAACGAGAAGCACGCCCAGATTGCTGTGGGTGTAGGCGACGGCGTGTTGATACACCGGGTCGGCGGGGAATTGGGCGGCGAGCTTCTTCTGAAGATCGAGCGCCGACTGAAGCGCTATCCTGGCCTCTTCCCGCTTGCCGAGATGACCGAGAATTGCCGCGAAATTGTAGCGATGACGGGCGAGTAGCCTTTGATATTCGGTCACCGTGGGAAATTGAGTGACCAAAGTTGTTTGCATGTCGAGCGCTGACCGAATTTCCAACATAGCATCTTCCCCATGCCCGAGTTCGGCAAGCAAGATGCCAAGGTTGTGGCGGGTACTGGCCAGTTCATGCCGGTACTCGGGCACGGCGGGGAACTGTTGAACCAACGACGTCCACACGTCGCGGGCCGACCGTAACTCCGCTTGCGCCTCCTCACGACGGCCGAGCTTATCCCAAACGCCTCCGACGCGAAAATGCCCTTCCGCCCGAATCGCCCGGCTGCGCTCGTCGTCGCCTTCACGATCGGCAAACGCCTTCCACCGCGCCAGCGCCTTTTCCAGATAGGCCTTCTCTTGCGGTCCCAGTTCCGGCTTCGAACCGATCAATTCTTGGATGGCATCATCGGTGCTGGCCCGGAACGCTTCGAGAGTCTTCGTCTCAGCTTTCTCCGCCTTCCGCTTCTGGGCTTCAGCAACTTGCCGTTGGGCTACCTCATCCGCACGGGCGCGGTTGGCTTGCACCAGTCCCCATGTGGTGCCGATGATCCCAGCGATCAGCGCCAACCCGACTAGCGAGACTGCAATCACCGGGCCGCGATTTTTCCGCAGGAACTTTTTCATCCGATAACCAGAACTCGGCGGGTGGGCAATCACCGGTTCGCCGGCAAGGAAGCGATTGACGTCGGCGGCGAAGCCGTTGGCTGTCTCGTAACGGCGGGCGCGGTCCTTCTCCAGCGCCTTCATCACGATCCAGTCGAGTTCATTGCGAAGAATCCCAGTCAGCTTCTTCGGCTCGGTGCCGCGGCTGGCCGACAGACTGGGCAAAGCATCGGCCGTGCTGAGTTTCGTGCTCGGCCGTTGCGGTTCGTCCTCGCGGATCACGCGCAGCATCTCGAGCAGGCCCGCCTTTTCCAAATCTCTGTGTTTGAACGGCGGGCTGCCGGCCAGTAGTTCGTAGAGCAATACGCCGAGGCTGTAGATGTCCGAGCGGGTGTCGATGTCGAGGTTGTTGAGGCTGGCTTGTTCGGGCGACATGTACTCCGGCGTGCCGACGACGCCGCCGAAATCGGTGTTGAGCGATTGTTCCGTCAACGATTGGCCCGTCGCTTTTGCCACGCCAAAGTCGATCACCTTCGGCACCGGCTTGTCGTCATAAAGCGCCACCATCACATTCGACGGCTTGATGTCACGATGGATGACCCCCTTTTGATGCGCGTGCTGAATCGCCTGGCACACCGGGACGAACAGTTCCAGCCGCTGCCGAGGCGTGAGCTTTTGCTCGTCGCAGTACTTGGTGATGGGCACACCCTTGACCAACTCCATGACGAAATAGGGAGCGCCTTTTTCCGTTGCCCCTGCGTCAAGCACTCGGGCGATGTTGGGATGATCCATGAGTGCGAGCGCTTGCCGCTCCGCCTCGAAGCGGGCCAGTACTTGCTTCGAATCCATCCCGGTCTTGATGAGCTTGACGGCCACATAGCGCTTGACCGGCTCGGTTTGCCGGGCCTTCCAAACACTACCCATGCCGCCTTCGCCGATTTGCTGCAGCAGCTTGTACTTGCCGGCGATGAGGGTGCCGGCCACTTCCGCCGGGATGAACCCGGCGGCTCGTGATTGATAATCGCCGGTGCGTTGGCCGGCCAATGGTTGCTTCAAAGCCGAGGCCGGCGCATCGTGGGCTTGCAAAAGAAGTTCGAGGCGCCCGCGCAACTCGGCATCGTCGCCGCACGCCTTTTCGAGGTATTCAGCGCGTGCCACAGCATCCGGCAATTCGATGGCCGCTCCGAATAGTTCCTTGATCCTGCGTGCACCAACAGCCATGACACCTCTCCCGGTTTTCCAGATAGGCGCATTCGGATCGAAAACCGTCTCACGGGATTCGGAATTTAGCCTGAAAGCGCGGCCGTGAGCCAGGCCCGGGCGTAAGCCCAATCGCGGAACGCGGTCGCCCGGGACACGCCGAGGGCATCGGCCGCTTCCTCAATGGATAGCCCGGCAAACAACCGCAAGCGGGCCACCTCAGCGGCATCGGCGTCTTCGGCGGTCAGCCGTTCAAGTGCCTCATTCACGGCGATGACCGTATCCGGGTCGGGAATAGAAACGCGGTCGGCTTCCGAAATCTCAAAGCGCTGGCCATCGCCGCCGCGCTTGTCCGCACGCTTTTTTCGCGCATGATCAACGAGAATACGCTGCATGGCGACGGCGGCCGCACGGAGAAATTGACTATTCGATGAAAACCCACCCGATGCAACGAGTGAGCTTTGGCCGTGCATCAACTTGAGATACGCCTCATGCACGAGTGCCGTAGCGTCGAGTGTGTGTCCCGGTTGCTCGTTCGCCAACTTGGCGGCGGCGAGCCGGCGCAACTCGTCATAGACCAGCGGCAAGAGTTGATCGACCGCCGGTGCTTCGCCAGTGCTATCCTGTGTGACATCAGGCATTGGGGCAGGTTAGCTGATCCGTCGGCTGGCGTCAGGGCTTCGCAGGGGAATTCGCGTCCTTCAGCGCCTCCAGCTCTTTCTTCCACTTCGCCGCCTCGTCGGGCTTACCCCATTCGTCGTAGAGGTGGATGAGGCGCTCGATGGCTTCCGTCAAGCGCGGCGCGATTGGCGAGCCGCCGAGTTTATCCCGGCGGTCGTGTCGCTGCTTCATCCCCTCGTACCCGTCGATCAACAGCGACTCGGCATCGGCGTATTTCTTCTGTCCGAGCAGGCTGCCGCCGAGCATTGACTTCGTGTTGAACGTCGTCCACGCGTCGGGTTCCAACTTCTCGCGGATCACGAGGCTTTCGCGCAGGATTGGCGTTGCCTCGGCATATTTTTGCTGCGCCGATATGTTGGCTCCCAGGGCCGCGATTGCCGCACCATATGCGGCTGACTCGGTTCCCGAGCGCTCTTTGACCACGACAAGCCACTTGCGCCGCCATTCCTCAGCAGCGTCGAATTGTTGCAGTTGTTCGTAGCAAGAACTGAGGTCGGCAATGATGGGACCTGCGTACTCGTCAACGTACTTACGCCGTTCGATTTGCGTCGCCGCCTGCTGAAAGTGAGGCAGAGCGAGGTCCCACTTACCCAGGTCTCGGTAGACGCATGCGAGTCCTGCCATTGAGATGATGGTGTGCGGGTGCTCGGAACCCACTTTCGCCACGCGCTGCTTTAGCGTCTCTTGGTACAGCGGCAAGGCCAGGTCCAGTTTACCAGCGGTTCGGTAACCCACGGCGAGGTTGTTCATGGCGCTCAGCGTTTGGGGGTGATCGGGGCCAAGAGTTGCCCGAATACGATGAACTGCCTCCTCGGCCAGTGGCAGAGCCAGGTCGAACTTCTTGGCGGTCGTGTATCCTCCCGCGAGGGCATGAATGCTATTTAGGGTGTCCGGATGGTCAGGGCCCAATTTCGCCCGTGTGAGTCGAAGCGCTTCTTCGTATAGCGGCAAAGCCAGGTCAACCTTCCCGGCAGCCCGGTAGCCCGAAGCCAGGTTGGTCATGCCGGCGAGTGTCTCGGGATGATCGAGTCCCAGTTTTTCTTTGGCGAGTTTGAGTGTCTCGGTCCACATCGGAATGGCCAAGTCCAATTTCCCCGCATCTTTGTACGCCAGCGCCAGGTTGCTTGTGCTGGTCAGGGTGATCGGGTGGTCGATTCCGAACTTTGCCGTCCGTAACCTGAGTGTCTCTTCGAACAACGGTAAGGCCAGATCCAACTTGCCGGCATCCTGAAAGCCTCCGGCAAGATTGTTCATGCTTTCCAAGGTATGTGCGTGATCGAGCCCGAGGATCGCCTTACGCCGTTTGAGCGTTTCCTCAAACAAGGGTAGTGCCAGATCTAATTTGCCCGCCTTCCGATAGCCAGCGGCCAGATTGTTCATGCTGACAAGCGTGTCCAAGTGATCGGGACCGAGCGTCGACTGGCGCAGCCGGAGCACTTCCTGGTAAAGCGGCAAAGCTAAGTCCAACTTTCCGGCGGTTAGGTAGCAAACGGCGACATTGTTCATGCTGAAAAGAGTAAGCGGGTCGCTCACGCCGACAACTTCCGTAAGTTTCGATCGAGCCTTGGTGAACAGATCCAGCGCCTTTTCGGAATAGCCCAAGCCAAATAAGCACTCGCCGAGGATCAGTTGCAATCGGGCGACGGCCAGTGGATCGCCGATGGCCTCACCTTCCAATTGCTTCACGGCACCATCGAGACGCTCACCGAGAAGCAGTCGCAGTGCCTTGCCTTCTTTTTGCTCGGCCCGAGGATCCAGGTCCTTGAATATGGATCCGAGGATTTCAGTGCCCTTCTCGATCTGCACCAACCGCTTTTGGGCCGACTCTCGAGCTTTGCGTTCGCCCTCGGCGCGTTCGGCTTCCGCGTTACGCGCCGCTATGGCTTCCCCCTGCGCCCGTGTTGCGCGGACGGCCTGCCAGATGCTAACTGCGGCTCCAGTCAACAACATGACGGCGAGCGCGGTCACCGTCGTTAGGGCGACACGGTTCTTTCGGGCGAATTTCCGTAGCCGATAACCCGCACTCGGCGGGCACGCTTCCACGGTCTCATCGGCCAAGTGGCGCTGAACGTCCCGCGCCAACCCGTTGGCCGTTTCGTACCGTCGCGTGCGGTCTTTTTCCAGGCACTTCATCACAATCCAGTCAAGCTCACCACGTAGCGCCTTCGTCAGTTTGGCCGGCTCCATTCGCCGTTGCGCGGCCAGACTCGCTAGCGAATCTTGGGAATCGGTTAGTCGCGTGCTTGGTTTCGGCGGTTCGTCCTCCTTGATGATGCGCAACATCTCGGCGTAAGCGGCTTGCTTGAGGCGCTTGCGATCCAGCGGCGTCGAGCCGGTCAGCAGTTCGTATAGCAGCACACCTAACGCATATACATCCGCTCGGGTGTCGATGTCGAGCGCGCTCAGCTCCGCTTGCTCAGGGCTCATGTATTCCAGCGTGCCGATGACGGCACCGATCTCGGTGTACATCGACCGGTCGGTCAGCCGCTGTTGCATGGCCTTGGCCACCCCGAAGTCAATCACCTTCGGCACCGGCTTGCCGTCCTGCACGGCCACCAACACATTCGACGGTTTGATGTCGCGGTGAATGATCCCCTTTTGATGCGCGTGCTGGATTGCCTGGCAGACGGGCACGAACAACTCCAACCGCTCGCGCAAGCTCAAATGCAATTCGTCGCAATACTTGGTGATGGGGACACCTTTGATCAACTCCATGGCGAAATACGGCCGGCCCCGTAGCGTCGTGCCGGCGTCGAGCACCTTGGCGATGTTGGTGTGGTCCATCAGCGCCAGCGCTTGCCGTTCCGCCTCGAAGCGGCGCAACACCTGTGCCGAGTCCATGCCGGCTTTAATGAGTTTGAGCGCGACCCGGCGCTTCACCGGCTGTTCCTGTTCCGCGACCCACACGGTGCCCATGCCGCCCTCGCCGAGCAATTGCAGCAACTTGTACGGCCCGACGCGATCGCCCTGTTGTTCCGACGGCGAACTGGCAGCGCTGGCAGCGCCAGCGACTGCCGGAATGAACGCGCCGGTACCCTGAGCGTCGGCCGGCTGTTCGAGAAAGCTGTTGGCTGCCGCGTGGGCCTGCAGTAATGCCTCGACCTGCTTGCGTAGGTCCGCGTCGATCCCGCAAGCCGCGTCGAGGTGTATCTGCCGGGCATCCGGAGCTTCGATGTCCAATGCGGCAAGAAATAGTTCGTTGGCTTTCGGGTTCCACACGGGCATGATTCGACCTCCGGACAGTGCGCGGGTTATTACCAATGCGAGAAATCGTCGGCCGTTGCACGCCAGAATCGGCTAATCGTTGCCGAGTCGGAGAAGTAGCCAAGCGCGGGCCAGGGCCCAAAGCCGGTCGGCCGATCGGCGGGAAATATCCATCGCGGCAGCGGCCTCCTGGTGCGACATGCCGATGAAGTAGCGCAGTTTGACCAACCGAGCGGCTGGTTCGTTGTGACTTTCTAACTCGGCGAGTGCCTCATCCAAAGCAACCAGATCTCCGTTGACCTCGACCGCCGGGATGTCGTCCAAGTCAAGCCGCTGGTGGTCGCCGCCGCGTTTTTGCGTGGCCTTGGCGCGTGCCCGGTCAACCAGAATGCGCCGCATGGCCTCCGCCGCCGCCGCGAAAAAGTGTCCACGATGATCCCACGCCACTTGCGGCTGAGCCGACCCTACCAACCGCAAATAGGCTTCATGCACTAGGCCCGTTGCATCGAGCGTCTGCCCTGGCCGCTCGTGCGCCAACTTCGCCGCGGCAAGCTTGCGAAGTTCCGCGTAGACCAATGGCAGCAATTGCTCGGCGGCATGTGGGTCGCCGGCGTCGATCGCGTTCAGAATGTGGGTTACGTCTGACATTGCAGAGATTAGATTACCGAAGAATCAAGACCTTCTACTGGTCAATCGGCGAATCGCCACGGATTGATAAAATGAACAGTAATGACGACTGATCCATTCTCCTGTCCCGACGGCGCAGCCCGCGAGGCGTTTTTGCTCGCGTCATACGGCATGACCTCGGTGGCGAGCCGGGGCCGGCATCATGACGAAGGGCCAGCCGACCCGTTGCGGCCAATTTTTCAGCGCGACCGGGAACGTATTGTTCATTGCCGGGCGTTTCGGCGGTTGACCAGCAAGACGCAAGTGCTGGTCGCTCGGACTAATGATCATCACCGTACGCGCTTGACGCACTCGTTGGAAGTCGCGCAGGTGAGCCGGACTGTCGCCCGCATGTTGGGACTGAACGAAGACCTCGTCGAAGCGGTGGCGTTATCGCATGATCTCGGTCATCCGCCGTTTGGCCATGCCGGCGAGCGAGCGCTCAACGAATGTCTCGCGGCACACGGCGGGTTCGATCACAATCTCCATGCCTTGCGAATTGTCGATGAGTTGGAGCATCCTTATCCGGCATTCCCGGGGTTGAATCTATCGTGGGAAGTGCGGTCGGCGTTTGCTTACCATTCCAAACGCGTCGATGATTCAATGCGTCGTGAACTGACGGCCGACGGCGAGCCATTGCTGGAGTTTCAAGTCGTCGATTTCTGCGATAGTCTCGCTTACGATACGCACGATTTGGATGATGCGCTCGGTGCTGACATCGTGTCCCTTGATGAAATCAAAGGCACCGATTTCTGGCAGGTCGGGGCCGAACGGGCGGAGCGGCGCTGGCCGGGCTTGAAGGGCGAACAGTATCGACCGCCCGTCGTGCGCGCTTTGTTGGAATGGCAGATTCTGGATTTAGTCGGCGATACGCGACGACACCTTCAGGAGAAACAAGTTGCATCCATCGCCGACGTGCGGCGGACTGCCGATCTGGTTGGCTTCAGTGATCCAGTGTTGAAGGTGAAGGCCGAGTTGCAGCAATTCCTGCGAACGCGGGTGTATCGGCATCCGTGGGTGGTCGGCATGGCCGAGGAAGGTCAGCACGCGGTTCGCGGCTTGTTTCAGCACTTTTTGCGGCGGCCGGGCGACTTGCCAGTTCATCATGCAGGGCGGCTGGCTCATGCGGAGGCCGCCCGGGTGGTCGGCGATTACCTGGCCGGTATGACCGATCGCTTTGCGTTATCCGAGTTTCGGCGGTTGTGCCACGGCAACGGATCGGTATAGTATTTAACAGACTCGCAACGTGGAACATTGCGACTTCGCCGCCCCTCTGTGAGCGTGCGCGCCGATCGGCCGTTGCCTCGCAGGGATCATCTTCCGGAGGTTTCACATGCTACTATGGGTCATCAGGTCGATCTTCGCCATACTGATGTTTGGCATCGGACTGTCTGTCTTCACCAAATACGCAGATGGAGGTGAGGCCCCGGCGGGCGTCGTATACGCCGTTCTGATCATGGCTATCGGCGGTGCCGTCATCGCCGCTGACTGGTTCCTTCGCAACAAACAAATCACTACCATCTCGGCCGTCTACTTCGGGCTGGTGCTCGGCCTGTTGCTCGGATCACTATTCTCAGTGGCCTTGGATCCAATTCTTGATTACTGGCTGCCGACGGCGGCATCGCCGAGTTCACCTCAGTATCTCGTCGGCAAGCAACTCGTACGCTTGATGATGACTCTCATCTGTTGCTATGTCTCGGTTTCCGTGCTGATGCAGACCAAGGATGAGTTCCGATTCATCATTCCCTATGTCGAGTTCTCTAAACAACTCAAAGGCTCGAAACCGCTGGTTTTGGACACCAGTGTCATTATCGATGGCCGGATTGCCGATATATGCGATACGCGGATCGTCGATTCCAAGCTGATCGTGCCGCGCTTTGTGCTTCAGGAATTGCAGGCGATTGCCGACAGTTCGGACAAGCTCAAGCGTAATCGCGGCCGGCGGGGTCTCGATATCCTCAAGAAAATGCAGACGAACACGAAGATCGACCTGCAGCTGCACGACGCAAATCAACCGGAGTTGCGCGAGGTTCTACGGGTCGATGAACGGCTGGTGGTCTTTACCAAGGCCGTCGGCGGTCGCGTGGTGACCAACGACTTCAACCTGAACAAGATCGCACAGCTTCAGGGCGTCGAGGTCATCAACCTGAACGAAGTGGCCAACTCGGTGAAGACCGTGGCCCTGCCCGGCGAGGCAATGAACATTCGGGTGGTGAAGCCCGGAGACCAATTGGGTCAGGGCGTGGGCTACCTCGAAGACGGCACAATGGTGGTGGTCGAAGGTGGCCGCCAACATGTCGGAAACGAAGTGCTGATGACCGTGACCAGCGTGCTTCAGACGCCGGCGGGCCGGATGATTTTCGGCCGCATCGACGGGAAGCCCGGCACGACCGGTAGCTCGGCCGAGATGCCGAAACTGGCGACGTGATCCCTCATGGATGAGGGGTGAAGGATCAAGGATGAACGCTGAAAGCCGCGGAATTCGAGTTCTGCACAAGCCATTTGCCATCGCGCTGGCAATTGGGATTTGCTCATTTTTCATCCTTCAGCATTCATCCTTATTCGGCCAGTCGCGCGTCGCGCCCAGCGGAGCCGGTGTCGCCCCCGAAGTGAATAGTGTCAAACGCGTGATTGCCGCCCGCCGGGAATATCAGGCGTCGCTCGAACAGCTTCGCGGGCTGTATGCCAACAACACCGACACCGAAAAGCTGAAATGGACCGAAGACGAGATCAAGCAATTCCATCGCGTGCCCAAGCACGCCTATGTGCTCGATCTTGATGTTCCAGGTCCGGGCCTCCGTGCAGAACAGAATATCCCCGGAGCTAATGAGTTATATCGCCGAGCTATGGAATACAAAGACCGCGGCTTCGGCAACGACTACACGGATAACCAGATCCGCGCCGAACTTCTCTTTCAACAACTGATCAACCAATACCCAACCAGCAACAAGAACAGCGATTCGGCCTATCAACTCGGCGACATTTACGAGAGCAAGGCATATCGCCAATTCCGCCGGGCCGCCTCGTACTTCGAGCGCTGTTTCCAATGGAATCCCAACACCCAGTTCGACGCCCGCATCCGTGCCGCCCGCCTCTACGACAAAGCTCTCGCCGAACGCGGCCGGGCCATCGAATTGTACAAGTTGGTCACAATCCACGAAACCGATCCGAAACGCGTCCAGGAAGCCCAACGCCGACTGACGGAATTGAGCGAGCGGGCACCGTAATCTAGGCCGCAAAACTGGCATTACGAATCGGCAATAACTGCTGCATGCAACTCCTGATAGCGATTGCAAACAAACGGATTGAGTTGATTGCCGAATTCAGTTGTCAGGCCAAGCGTACGGATCATTTCCTGCACATCGGCCAGGTCCTTCAATCGACCGGGATTGGTCATGCCGGATGCAAGTTTGAGCTCGATGAGTTGGACCAAGTGCAAACAACGGACACCTTCGACAATGGTTGACGCTGTATTTGGATCCGGAAAGGCAACCGGCTTGGGCTTGCCGTCGCCGGGGAA
>JANNLP010000474.1:0-10233 GCA_031396905.1 Gemmataceae bacterium | reverse complement strand
GTCTCCGGTATGAGTCCGATTGCTCCTACTTCCAGGTACGCAATCACGGCTCGCGGCATCGTATCGACAAGTCGATACTTATGGATAATGGCGAGTGCTTCACCAAACGTAGTCGGATCCGGTGCGGTTGGCCCCGACGCGATCACATCCAGCGGGTTGCCGATAACATCGGAAATGATCAGCGACCATACGGAAGCCGCGCGGCTGGCGGCCTCGGCCAGGCGTCCGCCCTTGATGCGCGAAAGGTGTTTACGGACACAGTTGAGTTCCTGAATTGTGGCGCCGGCACCACTGAGTAGGCGCGTGACTATAATCTTGTCGGCCAAGGAGATGGTATCTGCAAGCGCGGGTAGCAACGCTGAGCCACCGCCCGAAAGCAATACCAACACCAAATCGTCTCGCGTCGCCTTGCCAATCAATGACAACATGCCTTCGGTGCCAACGCAAGCGGCAGCGGTTGGCTCGTTTACGCCAATTGGTCGGGCTTTGCGCAGGCCAATCGCCTCGGTGGGACGCCATTGGTTATCCGGAATGTTGACAATACCGCGTACGGACTTGATGCGGTCAGCCAATGCGGATTCCACACCTTCAACCATCCCTGATCCCGCTTTTCCGCCGCCAACGACGATTACATTGCGAGCCTTCTTGAGTGCCACTTGAAAGTCGGGATCAGCTATTGCCTGCTTTACGCGCGGCGCGGGCTTCACCGCTTCAATCGCAGCGGAAAATATCTCCATGGCGCGGACGCAAAAGGGTGTGATCACCACGGGAAAAACTCCGCAAGTCGCTATCGTTATAGCATGGGTGACCGGGGGCCGTTGATTATTGTCGGGGCAAGTGTTCGGGCGGCGGCGATGTCGGCTCTGCGCGCCGGGTATCGGCCATTTGGCATCGACTTGTTTGCGGATCAGGATTTGCGACGGATCGCCGAGTGCCGGCGGGTCGAGATGTCGAACTATCCGGCCGGGATCGGGCCGCAATTGCGCGATGCTCCGCCGGGGCCGTGGGTGTATACCGGTGGGTTGGAGAATTACCCGGAGTTGATTGAAGAGTGGCGGCGGGGTCGAGTGTTGATCGGTAATGGTGCGGATGTGTTGGCGAAAGTGCGCGATCCAATTTGGTTGTGCGATAACTTGCCGTTCGCGGTGTCAATGAACGATGTGTTTCAGGCGAGCCGGGAGCGTGACCGACCGGAGGACGGGGGCCGGGCGACTTCTCCGGTCGCTTACGCTCCCGGCTCGCCAAATCCTGAGTGGCTTCGCAAACCGTTGCGCAGCGCGGGCGGTATCGGCATTGAAAAGTGGAGTGGCGAGCCGCTGCCGCCGGACTCATATCTTCAGCGTTTCATTCATGGCGAATCCGTCAGTGGCGTATTTGTTGGCACCGATGCCGGTTGCCGCTTTATTGGGTCGTCGCGGCAGCTGATCGGCGAGACTTGGTTGCATGCTCAGCCATTTCGGTATTGTGGTTCCATTGGACCGCGCAGATTGACCGTAGACGAGCGAGTCAGTTGGGAGAACATCGGTAATACGCTGGCAAGAATCGCTTGCGTTCGCGGTGTTTTCGGTGTCGATGCCGTCCGGAATGATGCAGGTCTGACGGTGATTGAAGTCAATCCGCGTTACCCGGCGTCGGCGGAGGTGTTGGAATGGGGAGAGCGGGTCTCACTTCTCGACGAGACTTCGGCAGCACCCAACGGACAAATGGTTGGGAAGGCTGTTTATTTCGCGGCGCAACCAACGCGCTTTCCCGCGTCCGGTCTATGGGACGAAGTACTGACTAGTGAGTGGGATGCATGGGAAATGCCTGGTTTTGCTGACATTCCGGCACCGGGTGAGTTGTTCCAAGCAGGCGATCCAGTTATCACGATGTTCTCGCGTGGTCGTGATGAAATCGAGTGCTTGGAGCAACTACGGCGAACGGCCTATGAACTGAGCGAGTTGTTACCCGATTGACGTGGAGATAATTAGGCCAATCTGAGACAATGATCGAAACCGGGGGTTGTCGTTTGACGGGCGGGAAAGCCCAGCCCTGACCACGCGAGGAATGTCACGATGGACTCGGGCGTGCTGAACGCCAGTGATCCGCTTCGGCCGGCGGCCGATTCGTTCGTGCTCCGCTTGCGCCGGGGTGAGCGGCCCACGTTTGCCGAGTACACCGAGCGCTATCCCGATCAGGCCCATCGCATACGCGAACTTTTTCCCAAGTTGCTGGCCGCCGAACGGCGTGCCAATGTTCATGGTGCCACCGGGCCGTTTGGTCCTGTCGAAGGTGGCCAACAGATTCCCAAGAGTATTGGCGACTTTCAGATCGTGCGCGAAATCGCCCGCGGCGGCATGGGCATTGTCTACGAAGCCGTGCAGGAATCACTTGGACGACAGGTCGCACTCAAGGTGTTGCCGTCCGGACCATTCAGCCGCGGCCCGTACTTGGAACGTTTTTATCGGGAAGCCCGGGCGGCTGGCCGGCTCCACCATACCAACATTGTGCCGGTATTCGGCGTCGGCAATGCCGATGGCATCCACTATTACGCCATGCAATACATCGAAGGCATGGGCCTAGATGCCGTGCTGAAGGAGATTCGCCAGCGGCGTGGCTTACCCGCAGTTGCGCACGGTAACGACACGCGTGCCGACAATCGCCAGACGCGCGATCTTTCCGGTGTGGCTCCACTCGGCGACTTTGAGCTTGGCCCCGCGTCAATCCTGCCGGACATTAATGACAGCGCTGAACTGGCCGTCGCCAACAAGAATCTCGCCGACCTGGCGGCATCCACGGGACCGCCGTATTTTCGCAGCGTGGCCCGGTTGGGCGTGCAAATCGCTGAAGCACTGGCGTATGCACATGATCAAAACATCTTGCACCGCGATGTGAAGCCATCCAACTTGCTGCTCGATAAGCACGGCATTCTCTGGATTACGGACTTCGGCCTGGCTAAGTCGGATGGCGACGACCTCAGCGGGCCTGACGATATCGTCGGCACATTGCGCTACATGGCTCCGGAGCGGTTCAAGGCACGATCCGATGCCCGCAGCGATATTTATGCCTTAGGAATGACCTTGTATGAAATGATCGCGCTAAGACCGGCGTTCAACGATGAAGACCGTTTTCGTCTGGTCGAGCGCATCAACAAAGAGCGTCCGCAGAAACTGCGCGAAATCGACAAGGAACTGCCACATGACTTGGAAACGATTATCCTTAAGTCGATTCAACGCGACGGCCAGCACCGTTATGCCGCTGCGACCGAGTTAGCTGATGACCTGCGGCGCTTTCTCAATGACCGACCCATCGCTGCCCGCCGGGCGAGTCGCTTTGAAGAAGTGCGGCGCTGGTGCCGGCGTAATCCCGTGGTCGCCGGTTTGGCTGGCCTGGTCTTGGTTTTGGGCTTTGTTCTCGGGGTCGTGGTTTTTCGCGCTTACACATCCATTAGCCACGAGCGCGATCAGGTACAAAGTCAAAAGAAACGTGCCGAGTCCGCCGAGATTTTTTCCAATGATCGACTTTGGACATCGCAAGTGACCAGCGCGCGGCTGCGTCGTTCGCTGCACACGGTTGGCCAGCGGTTCGCCGCCCTGGATGCATTGGACGAAGCTCGCCGCATTCGCGTGGACGACACTCTAACAACCGATGCGATCGCCAGCCTGGCATTGCCCGATGTGCGCCGGACCAACGGCTGGAACGGTTGGCCCGACGGTACAGTAGCCATCCATTTCGATGCGACGTTTGAGCGGTATGCGCGAAGTGATGGAAGCGGCACGATTAGTGTGCGTAAGGCGCTTGGCGACTTGGAAATCGCGCAACTGCCGGGTTTGGGCGGGCCGGCCTATCCCTACTTCGGACAAACGGGAGCGTACCTCGCAGTGCGTCACGAACGGCATGGCGCGCTGGTTGTCTGGCGTGTCGGCGATCACGCCACGGTCAAGGTCATTGAAGGACCGGTTAATGTAACCGCATTCGCATTCGGTGCGAATGATAAACTCCTGGCGAGCACGCGCAGCGATGGCACGGTCGCGATTCACGAATTGCCAAGTGGTCGCCTGTTGCGGACGTTCTCCGCGGGACCTGCCGCGCTCTCGGTGAGTTTTCGGCCCGATGGTAAAGAGATTGCCGTCGCCGTCGAGGAAGACGCGGCGATTTTCAACGTGGAAACCGGCGTTGAAGTGACGCGCTTCGAAGTTCCCGGCGCGGCGGCATGGGTGCTTTGGCATCCGGATGGCCGACATTTGGCGGTAAGCACAGAAGACGGACACATTCGGGTCTATCGCCAACCCGGGGTCGATGCACCGGTCGTCTTCGCAAGTGGCACCACTGGAGCATCTGAACTCTTGTTTCAGCCCGATGGCGGCGCGCTGGTGGCTTGCGGCAACGACCGCACGATCCGCCTGTGGAACCCGTACAACGGGCGATTGTTGTTGACCGCGCCCGCCTTCGTTTCGCAACCACGATTCTCCAATGATGGCCGCAATTTCGGCCCGGAGATTGACGGCAATCGCATTCACTTGTTGGAACTGGCGAGCGGGCGCGAGTGCCGCACCTTGGTGCCGACCACGGGTTCGGCGACTTTTCACGATGGTGCCATCAGTGCCGACAGTCGGCTGTTGGCCATGGCGTCCACTGACGGCGTCATCCTCTGGGACCTCGGGAGCGGCGAGGAACTGACGCGACTGCCCTTGGGCGATACCGTCGGCTGCCTTTTCCTCGACAACGGTGAACTGTTAACCAGCGGCGCGCGTGGGGTCTTTGGCTGGCCGATTCGGATTGACGCTGCAGGATCGACCATCGGACCGCCGCGCCAGTTGGCGACCTGGCCCGCCGAGCGTCTGGCACGCAGCGCCGACGGCGCAGTCATTGCTGTCGCTGCCAAGGTACAAGGCGCGATTGTACTTGATCGCGAACGGCCCACAATTCGAAATACCCTGTTGGCCCACGAAGCGGCGGCTTATCTCTCCGTCAGCCCCGACGGCAAACTGATTGCCACGGGAACGCACAACGGACGCAACGTGCGCATTTGGGATGCGACGACAAATCGGCTGATGCGCGAGTTGGACATCAAGTCCGGGTCCGTGGTCGCCTTCAGTCCGGATGGCCGATGGTTGGCCACCGATCGTGCTGGGGCCGGAGTTCGCATCTGGAACACCAGGGATTGGTCGCAGATCCGGGAACTACCCGCCGACCAATTGTCTCGGATTGCATTTTCACCAAATCGACCATTGTTGGCCGTCGAATCCGGCAAAGGAACCATTCGACTCTACGACCCAGCGGATGGTGAATTACGCGCAGAGCTTGAAGACCCCGACCGGGCGCGGGCCACTTGGCTCAACTTCTCGCCGGATGGCAGCCGCATCATTGCGGCCAACCTCGATGCCAAGACTGTGCGCGTTTGGGATCTGGTTGCGCTGCGGCAAGGACTGGCCACCTATGGCATGAATTGGTCGGTGCCGGCACTAACACAAGTCGCAACAAAAACACCAATCACGGCCATGCGCGTCGTCGGCGTGGACTTGCTGGCCCCGGCCGCGCATGCCCGATGGACGACCATCGCGGCAACGTTGGCGACGATAGCCCGTCCAAACGATGCTGACGTATTGGTCCGTCGAGGAGCCGCGTTCGCCGAACTTGGCTTCGATGAGTTGGCCATGGCGGATTATGGCACGGCGTTACACTTGCGTCCGGACCACGCCGAAGCGGCGTTCCTGCGGGCGAACGAGCTATTCCAACGACGGCAATGGGAGCCGGCCCTGGATGACTTTACGCGAGCCATGAATCGCCCAGCGCTCGCCGACCTGGCGCGGTGGATGCGCGGCAAGTCACTGCTACAGCTTGATCGTGTCGAAGAAATGATGGCCGAGGTCAACGGCCTTTTAGAACATTATGGCGATGATCCGCAGCTTTATTATCAACGCGCCCTCGGCCATTCGTATCGAGGCCGCTATGCTGCCGCGATCAGCGATTTGGAAATGGCCCTTCGCAAAGGCCCCAGCCACGAGCAAGCGCTCAACAATCTGGCGTGGATTTTAGCCACTGGTCCGGTCGAGTTCCGCGACCCCGATCGCGGGCTGATGCTGGCACAACGGGCCGTTCGCCTTGGACCGCAGAAATCGACTTATCAGAATACGCTCGGCGTATGCCTCTTCCGGCTTGGCCGTTTTCGAGAAGCACTCATCGCGCTGGAAAAGAGCCAACTTGGCGGTCGCGGCCGATTGGACGGCTACGACTTCTACCTGATGGCCATGTGCCACTTACGATTAGCGGACACCGCCAAGTGTCATCACTACATGACCCGCGCCCGCGAATGGCAAAAGAACACCAAACTGACGCCCCACGAAAGAGTCGAACTGAACCGATTCCGCACGGAAGCGGAAGAGATGGTGGGGTCGGGCAAGGGACAATGAACTGGCAGCGGCAATTCCATTACTTTTCAAACGGCTTCTTCAGGAACTCCACGAACGTCTCCACATTGTTGATCTTGCCTTCGTCGTAGACACCCACGGCAAATACTTTACCATCCACTCGCGGCTCGAGTACGACATAAAGTGGCAATTGTTGAGTTAAGAAGGCTTGGTCTTCGAACCACCGGTTGACGTCGGCATCAGCCGTTTGACGGCTGGTATCTTTGAAGCCGGCTCGAATAGCCGACGGGTAATACTTATCCGGTACCTTATCAGTGTAGAGTTGCACTAGCTGATATTTGGCAAACAACTCCTTGACTTCGCTGCGAGTGAACACGCTGCGTTCGTTCAGTTTACAATTGGTGCATGTTTCACCAGTGAAGTCCACAAACACGAATGCGGGCTTCCCGGTACGCTGCCGCTCAGTGTTGGCATTAACGAGAGCCTTTTCCAGGTCGCCTGACCAGTTCATTTCGCTCGAACTCGGGTCGGGCAAGAGGAATGAGTCGATCCAGGCAAATACGACGCCATGGGGACGTTGGTTGCCTCCATCCGAACCGCCAGCAAATAGTGCGGGAATCAAGTAAATCCCGAGGCTAATGAAGCCAAAGCCAACGAGAAAGCGCGGCACAGTCACACCGCGGCCTTCATCGGGTTCGTCCACGCCGATTTGAACAAGCTTCAGCAGGTAGTAACCGCACAAAAGACATAGTCCGATCCACATGCTGAGCACGAAGTCGTATGTGAACAGGGCCGGTTCGCGGAACTTCACCAACTCGGCGGTGCGAAAAAACTTGAGCGCTGCGGCAATTTCGATAAATCCCATCACCACTTTCACGGTGTGCAACCAGCCGCCGCTCCTCGGCAACTTGCGAATCAAAGTCGGAAATAATGCCAACAGGAAGAATGGAAAGGCGAAAGTCGATGAGAATGCCAACGCGCCGAGAACTAGTTCCCAAGTCTGGTATTGTCCATCCGCCGCCATACCGCCGAAGCCGCCGAGAAATGGAGCCACGCAGGTGAAGCTCACAACCGTAAACGTGAGTGCCATGAACACTGTGCCAATCAGCCCGCCCTGCCCTTCGCGCGAGGACGTGAACCGCGTGAGTGAGGCCGGCAAGGTCAGATCAAACATGCCGAATAGGCTCAGCGCCAAAACCACGAACAAGACGCCGAGGAAAACATTCATCCACGGATTGATACTCAACGCCGTGAAAAAGCCGAGCAGGGTCAACGACGCTCCACCAAGAACCACGATGATGGTTCCACAATATACCAACGCAAGCAGTACCGGGCTGGCGCGGTTCTTTTCCGATTGCTTGAGGAAGAAGCTCACCGTGATTGGAATCATCGGAAACACGCACGGCGTTAGCAATGACACTCCGCCCCAGAATACCGCGGTTAACAAAAACGCCAACAAACCGGAGCTTGCGGGAGCTTTTTGCCGGACGAGATTCGACAGGATTTTTTCCAGCGTCTTCTTGTACGCGGCCGAGTCGGCTGGGACTTCGGCGACAGGTTCCGGCGCGGGCGCATCCGCCGTTTTGTCGCCAGGTAAAGGCGGTGGGGCAATTGAATCGGTCACAGTCAAGGTTGCTGCCGTTTCGAATCGGTCCGATGGCAGGCAATGCCTGTCGTCGCATACCTGTAGTCTTGTGGTCGTTGAAAGAACCAACGGTCCGTTAGCCGCCTGCGATGTGACCTGGTACTGTCGTTCCCACGTAAACGTGCCATCAAGGACTTTGAGAGGCGCGCCCCCGTCAGGATTTTCGAGTGTGCCGCCATTAACTGGGTCGATGATCTCCCCATCGGGCATCAATCCACGGATGTCGCGAAATGTTATTTCGGTGACGTTGCTGCTGCCGGCTTCCTCCTGGCGATTGGTAAATGTGTGCCAGTGTTCCGCCAGAGTGACCGTGAGCTTCCAGGTGACTTTGTCGCCGGGTTTGGCAGTCGCGGGCTCGAAGCGGGATTCAATTTTCTGGACAACTTCCTTGCCCTTTTTCTGCTCTGCGGCATGCGCATACAATGGTGTCACCACCGTCAACGCCGTCATGGCGATGAGCAACCGGATCATTTCGCGGCTCCTTGCATGACGTTTGCCGGCGGTGACACACCGGTGATGGCAAGTGTGGACGCTTCCCTTGTCTTGATGTCTATTACCCGGATACGATGGGCATTGGTGTCAGCCACGTACAGCTTGCCGTTGGCAACGCTCAGGCCGGCCGGCTCGTTCAACGGTCGATCTGTTAACCAGCCGTCAGTGGCTTTGCCTCCGTACCACGTCTTGCATTCACGCTTGGCTGGGTCGATGGTCTTGATCTTGCTATTGTAAGTGTCGGCCACGTAAAGCACGCCATCGTGATAGGCGACGCCCAATGCATGTTGCAATCGTACGGCTGGACCAACGCCATCGACATCGCCGAAGTTGAATAAGTTGCCTCCGGGCTTGCCCACTAACGTAACCACTTCGCCGGCGGGGTCGAGATCCACGGCACGAACGGAGCTTGATTCGCTGTCTGCCACATACAGTTTTTTGCCATCGAATGCCAGCCCGCTCGGTTGGGCTAATTCGGCGCGTCGAAGCGGTCCATCAGCAATGGCTTCTCGGCCATTTCCGGCAAATGGCTCAATACGATTCGCGGCCAAGTCGTATTTCCAGATCTGATGGTGCCCGGCCATGGCCACATATAACACCTTTTCGATTCGGTACAGATCCCACGGACTATTAAGCCCAATTGTCAGCGGCGGGCCGCCGCGACCGCGACTTTCGCGATTCTGTTGGCCCGTACCGGCTACTGTCTTGACGCTGTTGTCTTTAAGATTCACCGCGCGGATCGCATGGTTCTTGCGATCGGCAACGTAAAGCGTGTCGCCGTCGAGGGCCACACCTTGCGGATCATCGAACTGTGAGACTTCCGAAGACCCATCTTTCAATCCAGGCTCGCCGGTTCCGATGACGGCAACTTTGGCCCCCGCCAAGGTCGTGATAACCAACCGGTGATGTGTCGAGTCGCTGATGAAGAGTCGATCACTCGCCGCATCGGCCAGTACTTTGCCGGGGAAGAACAGCGGCGTGTCGCCCTTCTCCTTGAATCTCGCCAAGTCGAATCGGATCGGCTTTCGGTCCAGAGTGCCCTTCTTCTCGTGCTCGGCGATCTGTTTGGTTATCACCCGATCCAGCGTATCGTACTGCCCCTCACCAGAAGTAGAGCCGACGTAATTGCCTTCCGGATCGATCACCGCAAGCGTCGGCCAGGAACTGACACCGAAGCGGTTCCAGATGGTCATTTCGGCATCATTGACGACCGGATGAGAAATCTGATATCGCAGGATGGCCTTGCGAATGGCGTCAGTGTCTTTCTCGTTTTCAAACTTTGCCGAATGCACACCGATGACAACGACTTCTTTCTCGTACTTCTTCTCCAACTTCGCGAGGTCCGGTAATGTGTGAATGCAGTTGATGCAACAAAAGGTCCAAAAATCAAGAACGACGATTTTGCCTTTGAGGTCGGCCAGCTTGATCGGTCCGGCGGTGTTGAGCCAGGCTGTGCCGCCGTCCAACTCTGGTGCCTTATCACGCGCGGTGTTAGGCGGATCTTGAGCAGCCTGCGCCAGCGATGTCGGTTTCATAGGCGCGAATGCCACGCCGATGGCGATGGCGGCGACAGCAAATGCCAATACCGCCAAATGCGAGATGCGATTCTTCCCGAACATATCACGCTCCTGCAACAACGATCGCGTCACGTCCATCTTAGGCAAGGGAGCCCTGGAAGTCGTTGATTGAGATGCAAACTCAACTGGAGTGGTTACCAATTAAAGAGCCGCGCACGAAGTAAGCGGC
>JANNLP010000445.1:0-5126 GCA_031396905.1 Gemmataceae bacterium | reverse complement strand
CACTGACCAATGGCCTCGAATGGAAACTGTACCACCTGAGTTGGGCCGAGCACGAGGGAATTGACCACGACTTGGCATGGCAAGCGAATCTTGTGGAAGAACTGGAATCGGACCCCGAGGGACTTTGGGAAAAGCTGGAGTTGTTAAGCCGGGCGTCGGTGTGTAAGGGTTTGCTCGATGAGTATTGGGAACACAAAAAATCGCTGAGCCCGGGTTCGGTCGTTCGAGCTTTGTTTGCTGAAGATGTGTTGCTATCCGTTCGACGAGAACTAAATCGCAAGGCACCAGCGCGTCTGGACCTAGAAGATGTTTTCAACGCGGTCCGTGAAACGCTTTCGAAAGAAGCTCTGCTTGAGGCCGGCGACATCGGCATCACCAAGAAAAGGAAGCCACGACGCAAGGCACAAAAGACAACTGCTCCCGACGCCGTTATTGATGAAGCAACTCAAGCTGAGACAGCGGTCGCTGATAACTGCTGAAAGCATCGGCGGTGCATTGCATTATCCCGCCGTTGCTATTGTTTGTGTGCCAATCCGTGCCATTTGAGCCCAAAACGTCGAAGGCGACGCGTATATGTCACGGCTTGCTCGCATCAAACTCAAAATCGAACGGGCCAAATATCACATTAGTAACCTTGAATCTCGCATTGAGGCATTTAGGCAGCGCAAGCCTTATGTCGTCACTGTCGAGGATGACAAACAGTACGCTTTTAACGCCATAATCACTATCCGAATGATTGAACAGCCGCCTAGCGAATTGGGCCTGATCGCCGGCGATGCAATCCAGAACATTCGGAGCAGTCTCGATCACTTGGCATGGCAGTTGGTCGAGGCCAATGGCCGAACTCCGACAAAGTACACTGAGTTCCCGATCCAAAAGAGTGCGCCCGACGACAAACGACGATTTAAGCGACAAGTAGAGGGCATTCACGCTGACGCGATAGACCTCATCGACCGAATCCAACCTCACAAATGCGGCGTCGATACGCTTAGTACGCTCCATGATCTCAATAACTTCGACAAACACCGACTCTTGTTGGTCGCCACTTTTGGCCGTTTCTTGTCGATGCAAGTCGGCAGAACGACAATGACATTTAGCACGGCAGTCGGCGAGGATGCTTTTACTAAGTTCCTCAAATGGAATCGTCGTGGACCCGAGCCGTTCAATAGCGAGGCTGGCGTTCCGTTTGAAAACGACACCATAACGCACACTGTGTTGAAACCGGGTGACATCAATGCACCGCTCAAGCTCGATGACAATTTCAATTTCAACTTTAGTATTGCGTTTAGCAAAACCCAGATTGTCGATGGTGAGCCGGTTGTTCCCTTGCTAAAAAAACTGTCGCAATTTGTCGATGGGATCGTCGGCCAATTCTCGCCGTTCCTCGCATAATCTAGACAATGCCCCCATGATCCTTCGTCGGCGTCGGCTGTGGTTTGTCGTGCTGTTCGGGCTGGTGCTGGCCGGGGGCGCGTGGGCTTGGTGGGCCGGCACCGCGATATCGTGCAAGGACGCGGATCGCATCACAAAAGGCATGACCGAGGACCAAGTTGCCGCGATAATTGGAAAACCCCTTCTCGTAAATCCTTACCATCCCCGTCTTAACGGTCAGCGAGTCTTTTTCGCGGAAGAATTTCGAGTGATCGACGGGTGGATTCATGTCCTGTATGACGATGACGCGAAAGTGATCGAACCCAGGAGATTTAGCGAGGGCATTATTGTCTTCCAATTCCGTTTGCTTCTCGAAAAACTTGGCTACTACTAGACTAATTCGAGAGTTCGTGCAATTTGCCGAGTAAGTGTGCAAATCCGAGAATTCTTTGCAACGTCGCTTGACATATGTCCACCCGTACACTATACTCACATTACGGCCTCCGGAGCCGATGATTGATGCAGGCGGCGGGTTCGGATCCAGCCCGTCGCAGGCGTCAATTGCAGGGTTGATTCGTGAATCGAGTTGATTCTACAGGCGGAAGACCAATGCCGGAACCGGTTTTCCCTCTGTGCAGTCAACGAAATTCCCGGATGAGTTGGTGTCTGTTGAAAGGCGATGCCGCGGGACAACACGATCCGGCGTATCTGTCGCTTAAACGAACTCACCACCTTCACCCTCGCCATCAGCGACAAATGAGCCGACCTCGGCTCACTAACAAAGCGCCACACGCGCCCACCTCGAGTGTGGCAACCAGGTCGGCCGCTGCGGTCGTAGCGAGCGTGACCACTTACCCAAAGTGCCCGCGGCATCCCCTTTCCAGCGCGTGGGAGTGCGCGCGGGCGGATATCGGGGGCGAGGGAGTTGATTGTTGAGGATCGAGGATCGAGGATTTAGGATCGAGGTCTGTGGATCGGGACCGCGGAGCTGGTGTCTAATCGCCAGCGAGAGTGTACTTTGACAACTGAATTGAGGTCGGCAAAGGTGCCATGGATTGCGCGAAGCAAAGGCGTCGGGACTCGGAGAGTGGGACGAACCACCGATCCCCGACACCCGATCTTGACAGAATCGTGCGATCGGGTATTAGCCGCCACACTCGGAAGAGGTATTTCCGTTGGACGGATGGGTGCCGCGCGGGCGGGGGTAAGGCCCGGGCATCTGTATGGCGCTAGGGGGCGCACCATGATGGGTCGCCGATTGACTGCGTTTGCCGCTTTACTGAGCGTCTGCGCGGGCTGCATGCAGGAACAATTCCGGTCGCAGAAGGCGGACGATGCCGACCGCGAGGTCGAATCGCGCACCGTCGGCGACCTGACAGCCGTCAGCAACGCCGCGCCGATTAGAGTAATTGGTGTCGGTATCGTCACTGGTCTGGCCGACACCGGCGGCGGCGTACCGCCAGGTAACGCACGTGCCCAACTCGAAAACGATCTCAAGAAACTCGAAATCTCGAACATCAACGAACTGTTCACATCGAAAACAACGTCGCTGGTCAACGTCTGGGCCGAGATTCCGCCCGGAGCGAAGAAAGGCGAGTTCATCGATGTCGTAGTCACCGTGCCCGATAATTGCCGGACGACCAGCCTGCGTGGCGGCAAACTCAATGTCTGCTGGCTTTACAGTTTCGAAAGCTCACAAAACATCAGCGCGGATCCGAATCGGCCCGATCGCCTGTTGCGTGGCCATGCGTTGATGAAAGCCGAAGGCCCGGTGCTTGCCGGCATTCCCATCGGCGATGATAAGGAAGAGCCGTCGCAGAAGTTCGGCAAGGTGTGGGGCGGCGGCAAGACGCTGACTCCGGATCGGCCGTTTGTCATGGAAGTGAATCCACCAAGCGTCAAAGCAGCGTTGGGAATCGCGGCCCGGGTCAACGATACGTTCCACGGGCCCGGCGGGTCGGCAGCGCCGATCGCTGCCGCCAAGAACGATACACACGTCGTGTTGAACGTGCCGGGCATCTATCGACACAACATGGAACGATTTCTGCGTGTCGTCCGCCTGATTCCACTGGAAGGCACACCGAACGCCGAGAGTGCCTATGTCAAGAAACTGAACGCTCAACTGCTCGACTCCGAAAAGTGCATCACGGCGGCTCTGCGATTGGAAGCCTTGGGAGCCAACAGCATTCCCGTTCTGAAGCTTGGATTGCAAAGCTCCAATGAGATGGTCCGCTTCGCATCGGCAGAGGCGCTCGCATATCTGGGTAGCCCAGCATGTGCTGAGGAACTCGCCAAGCAGGCCGAAGAACATCCGTTTGTGTCGGCTTACGCATTGATGGCTCTGGCCTCATTGAACGAGTCGATCTGTCGCACGAAACTCAATGACCTGCTGGGCGCGACATCGCCGGAGGTACGTTACGGAGCATTCCGCGCGTTGCGTGGACTCGACGATCGTGACCCACTGGTCGTGGGTGAAAAGGTCGGCAGCAGCTTCTCGCTGCATCGTGTCGGCATCACGACATTGCCGCAGATTCATGCCCTCACCGGCAAACGAGCCGAGGTCGTGCTGTTCGGTCAAGGGCCGGCACTACTACCGCCGTTTTCGTTCCTGGCCGGACCGGAATTCATGCTGACCGCCAAGGACGGCGAATCGGAATGCACGTTGAGCCGGTACTCGCCACGATACGGCAAACAATCGAAACAATGCCCGCTAGACGTGGGCGACGTGTTGAAGACACTCGGCGAAATGGGCGGCACCTATGTCGATGCGTTGGAAATGCTGCGACAAGCCGACAGTGTCCGAGCACTCAACTGTGCCGTGAAGTTCAACGCGGTCCCGCAGCGACCATCCGTGCAGGATGTGCTGGCCCGTGGAAAGTCGAACCGTTCCGGCGGCCGAGATGCCGAGCCGAAACTGTTCGTGCCCGGCCTGTACGACGAAACGAACACCAACCGCGAGCAGCTTGCCGCGGTTTCTCGATGATCGCGCCGACCCTTCCGGGGGGAAAGGGTTTTGCCGCCGGGCGGGGCAGGCCGCCCGGCGGCGGCGCGTTCTTAATTGCGTGTCGGACGGACCCCGGAGGGGTCCAAGCAATTAGCCGGTGGTTGAGCGTAGCGACACCACCGGTAAACCGACAAGAAAAACATCTCGACCCCGGAGGGGTCGTAGCATGGCCGAACTGCTGCGACCCCTCCGGGGTCGTCGTTAAGCGCGAATCAAAAACCCCGGGTGCGCGAAGCGCGACCCGGGGCTAATGGCTGTGACCCCTCCAGGGTCAAATGTGTGTGCATTGTCGTCAGCCTAAGAGGGACGGCGTTCTTTAACCCAAGCGACCCATGCTCAAGAGACTCGAACTCATCGGGTTCAAGAGCTTCGCCGATCGGACGGCGTTTGAGTTCGCGGCCGGAATCACGGCCGTCGTCGGGCCTAACGGCAGCGGCAAGAGCAACGTCGTCGATGCTGTAAAGTGGGTGCTCGGCGAACAGTCGGCCAAGTCATTGCGTGGCGGCGCGATGGCCGACGTGATATTCAACGGTTCGACAATACGCCGACCTCATAGCCAGGCCGAAGTTACACTCACTTTTGACAACGCCAAAGGATTTCTTGCCACCGAGGCTGTCGAAGTGCGCATTGGTCGCCGGGTTTTTCGTGATGGCCAAAGCGACTACCTGATCAATGGACAGTTGAGCCGGCTTAAAGACGTAAAGGACTTGTTCCTCGGAACGGGAACAAGTGCCTACAGCATCATCGAGCA
>JANNLP010000385.1:0-8919 GCA_031396905.1 Gemmataceae bacterium | reverse complement strand
TGACCTCCGCGATCGCCTCGTCGAAAACCGCGATCAGGAGGCAATTACCACCGACGACATCAAGGTGGAAATCCTCGCCAACGTGAACAACGCATCCGACGCGGCAGCCGCCTGTCAAGTCGGTGCAACCGGCGTCGGCCTTTATCGCACGGAGTATCTCTTTCTCACGCATCCATCGGTACCGACCGAGGACGAACAGTTTGCTGCATACAAAGCGGTGATCGAAGCCGCGCCGAATAAGTCGGTGACCATCCGCACGTTGGACCTCGGCGGCGACAAAATGGTGTCGTACTTCGCGCATGGCCGAGAAGCCAATCCGTTCATGGGTTGGCGCAGCATTCGCCTGACCAACGATTACCCGGACTTTTTTCGCACACAGCTTCAGGCCATCTTCCGCGCTGCAAAGTTCGGCAACGTGAAGATCATGTTTCCGATGGTCAGCACTGTCGAGGAGATGCGGCAAATCAAAGTGCTGGTAGCCGGCGCTCGCGATGAACTCGCCAAGCGGCATGTACCGTTTCAGGGCGACATTCCCGTCGGCGTGATGATCGAAGTGCCGGCGGCGGCCGTGTGCGTGGACGATCTACTCGATGAAGCTGACTTCGTTAGCGTCGGCTCCAACGATTTGATCCAGTACCTGATGGCCGCCGACCGCGACAATCCCAAGGTGGCTCACTTGTGCGAGCCGTTCACACCGGCCATTTATCGCTTATTGCAGCGGGTCATCGTGTCGTGTGTCCGTCGAAATGTCCCGATCACCGTGTGCGGAGAAATGGCAGGTCGGCCTCGGTGCGTGTTGCCGTTGTTCGCGATGGGCCTGCGCTCTTTCAGCATGACACCGGCATTTGTGCCCAACGTCAAGCAGGTGATCCGCTCCCTGAACAACCGCGTCGCCCGCGAAATCCTGGACCTGGTGCTGCCGATGCGCACGATGCTTGAAATCAAGACTTATCTGACAAATTCCGTCAAAACCATCTGCCCGGATGTGGCGCTGTTCGATACGTTTGAATGAGTTTTGCCGACTTGTCGCGACCGGGGAACAATGCTAGCTTAGTGCGTACGCCGACGCCCAGTAATCGGGTGACACTCATGCCGAACGCCCCCCTCCGACTGTCCGAACAAGCCCAGCGCACGACCGAGCAGCCGATCAGCCACTTCATGAAGCAGGCGATTGAAACGCCTGGCCTCATCAGCCTGGCCGCCGGATTGGTGGATGAGCCATCGCTGCCAACCACTGAAATCGCACAAGCCGTTGCAGCCGTGATGGCAGACCCGGCGACCGCCAGCGCCGCTCTGCAATACGGAACGACGCAGGGATTGGCCGCATTACGGCAAGCCATTCTCGCCCGGTACGCCCACGATGATGGCCTAGCGCTCGATTCACTGTTGCTGAACGCCGACGATGTGCTGATGACCAATGGTTCGCAGCAGTTGCTGTACATCCTGAGCGAGTGCCTGCTGGATCCCGGTGATATTGTCATCACCGAAGCGCCGTCGTATTTCGCGTATCATAGCGTGCTGGTCAGCCTCGGTGCCGAAGTGATCGGCGTGCCGATGGATGAACACGGCATGCGGATCGATCAACTCGAAACGCTGTTGCTGCGGCTCGAACAGACCGGCAAGCTTGGCCGCGTGAAGATTATCTACACCGTCGACTACTTCCAGAACCCCAGCGGGTTGTCGTTATCCGCTGAACGGCGGCGACACCTGCTCGAACTCACCCGGCGATTCTCGCAGCGGCAGCGCATCCTTATTCTTGAAGACGCGGCGTATCGCGAGATGCGCTTTGATGGCACGGACGTCCGCAGCGTGAAGTGTCTGGATACGACCAACGAATACGTCGCATACACTTCGACTTTCTCCAAGCCATGTTCGCCCGGCATTCGCGTTGGCTTTGGCTTGTTGCCTCGCGATTTGATGAAGTCGGCTCTGCGCATCAAAGGCAACCACGACTTCGGCTCCGCCAACTTGAATCAACACATTGCCCTGCAATTGCTGAAGAGCGGCAGCTACGATCAACATGTCGTGGAACTGCGTGCGGCTTATCGCGCCAAGCGCGATGCGATGGTCGAGGCGTTGAATGCCGCCTTCCGCGAATGGCCGACAGTGAAATGGATCACGCCCGCCGGTGGCATGTATTGCTGGTTGCGTTTTCCCGATGCGGTGCCCACCGGCCCCGGCAGCCCCCTGATGGAAGACTCGCTGCGTGAAGGTGTCATGTACGTTCCCGGTGAGTTCTGCCACGTGCCGGATGCTGCGGGTCGGCTGCCCAAAAACGAAATCCGCCTGTGCTATGGCGTGGCCACCGTCACCCAAATCAAAGAAGGCGTCCGCCGCCTGGCGAAAGCCGCCAAGCGACTTACCGCGCTCCAAGAACCCATCGCAATGCCGGCCGACTTGGCGGTGGCGTAATTGACCCAAGCTCTCACCATTCACTGGGGCGTCGCCAAGCTTCGCCCCAGCCATCCGTAGTTACTGCGTTCAACTAACATCCGTTTGGATCCGCCGCATTGCCTCCGCGACGCTGTTGCGGTTCCACTTGTTGCGCCGGCTTGGCTTTCGGCTCATCCTTGGCAATGTAGCAACGGTGCCAAACCACGTTGGCATGTTCGTTGTCATGGCTCTCCACGAGCAACGACTTAGGAGCGGTGTATTGCACGATTCGGCAGCGGTAATTCGCGGCTTTCTTTCCCTTCGCGGGCTGAGCCGCGACGTCGTTCATTGTCTGTCGGCCTTGCCCGCCGCTCGACACGATTTCAATTTCCTTCATCGGTGCCTTGGCCGCATCAACAAAGAATGCCTCCACCGCTTCGGCCGGACAGGTTTCGAATGTCTTGTCCTTTTTTAGCTCCGCGAACGCCTCGGTGGCCGCCGCTTTCAAGAGCTTGGGATGTAGCTTGCGAAACAAATCAGCCGAGCCGAACACATCGGCGCCGGAAACCGCACCATTGACGACGACCGCCATGCCGATGATGTCCGGCGCCTGCAGGCAACCGCCGGTCAGCGCTGTTTCATACTCTGCGACTTTTGCCTTCAGGTCTTTGTCTTCCAGCGCCAACTGCAAGCTCGACGGCGACGCGGCACTCTGCACACTCTTGCCAACGTTGCGGCTGATCTTATTCTGCGAAGCCTCGACTTCCTTCCAGACTTCGCCCTGTTGCCGCGACGCATTCACCGCAACCTTGAGTTCCTTGCTGCAAATCTGCGAATCGGAGCACGTGAAATGATGTGTCGCCTCGGCCCCGCGTTGCCGCCATCTGCCCTGCTCAACGCAGAACGAAGGCAACGGCACCACGCCCGATTTGGCCGGCAACACGAGATCGAAGGCAATCACGCGGTCCTGCTTTCCGCCTTTGACCACGTCACCGGACATCACGAAGACTTCGACTTCCGTCGAGGTGTTCTCGATGGTCAATGTGTTGACATTGCTGGTTTCATGCACGGTGACGACTTTCTTCTCCATTGCCTCCTTAAGCGTTAACACGGGCTTCCCCGAAACAGAATCCGGACCATGCATGTAGTAAAGCGTGAGGTTGCCGTGCGTGTGCGGCCCGCTGAGTTTGTATTTCGGCGGCGGCAGTGGCTTGCCGCGAGGATCGGCGACTCCCGGCGACGTTGCGATTAACGCGGCAGCCACGGCCATCATGGATACGAAAGCGGCGCGGAACATTGATCCACCTCCTGCAAGTAAAACCAGCGACGATCACCCGCCGCCGCCAGCGTTGGTAATACTACCCGAGGTGAAGATGCAGGTGGGTAACGGGCGTGTAACGGGGTTACTCAATGGTGCGAACCGTGAATTGCGGTACAATGTCAATGGGTCGGAGATAAGGAATGCAACGAACGCTAACAATTGAAATCGACGAAGAAATAGCCGCGCGAGCCGCGGACGCGGGCTTATTGTCCAATCATGAAATTGAACGATTGTTGCAAAGGGAAATGCGCTGCCAGGCTGCACGTGAGTTGATGGAGATGACGCAGCTGATGCGCGATGCCAACGACACGCCGATGACTGTTGAAGAGGTGTCACAAGTCATTAAAGAGGCACGCAAGGCGCGGAGGTCGCTCCGTGCGACTCATCCTTGATACGAACGTTGTGCTTTCCGGGCTTATTTGGCCGGGGCCATCCTCGCACATTATTTCCGCATGTGTTCAAGATGCAGTTGAACTGTTCACGTGCGATGCGATCATTGAAGAGTTGCGTGAGCACCTATTTTCGCCCAGATTCAACAAGCATCTCGTCAAGCATTCGCTTACTCCCGGACCACTGATGTCAAAATATCTGGCAATCGCTGTGATGGTCGTTCCCGCGATCATACCGCCTCCGGTGATTGCCGATCCGGACGAAGATATCGTGCTCGGTGCCGGCGTGACTGCCGGTGCGGATGCAGTCGTGACTGGTGACTACGATCTTTTGCAACTGGTGAGTTTTCGGAACATTGAAATCGTCACGCCTGCTCAGCTAGTCGCGCGCCTCCCTTAATACGCCCGCGCCCACACCACGCGGCGCTCCGATGGTTTGCCGCTGACCATGCACTTACCTGGCTCGATTGGCATGTTGTCGGGGATGCAGCGGATTGTCGCTTTGGTTTCTTGCTGAACTTTGTCTTCCGTTTCGCGAGTGCCGTCCCAGTGGGCGAGTAGAAATCCGGGCTGCTCGATTTCTTTCTTGAACTCGTCGTAACTGTTCACCGAACAAATGCGCTCATCGCGAAACTTCTTTGCCTTGTCGAACAATGCCGTCTGAATCTCGCGCAACAGTGCATTGATATGCTGTGCGGCTCCCGTGAGCGGCACGCCCATTTGTTTGCCCTCTTTACCCGGCACATCGCGGCGCGCCACCACGCACGCTTGTTTCTCCAGATCCTTCGGTCCAAGCTCCACGCGCACGGGCACGCCGCGCAGTTCGTGCTCGGCAAAGCGGTAGCCGGGCTGCTTATCAAACAACATGTCGAGTTTGACGCTGATCGGTTCGAAGCCGAAGAACTCATCGCGCGGAATTGCCCGCAACTCAGCCGCCAACGTCTCGGCCGCGGCAATGGCAGGAGCGCGTTCAGCGTCGTTGCGACCCAGCGGGCAGATCACAACATGTAGCGGGGCCAATCGCGGCGGTACCACCAAACCATTGTCATCCGAGTGCGTCATGATCAGGCCGCCGATGAGTCGCGTGGACACACCCCAGCTCGTCGCCCACGCAAACTCGCGCTGGCCCTGTTGATTCTGAAACGTCACATCGAACGCCTTGGCAAAGTTCTGGCCAAGGAAATGACTCGTGCCGGCTTGAAGCGCTTTGCCGTCTTGCATCAATGCCTCAATGCACAGCGTCTGCACCGCGCCGGGAAACTTCTGACCTTCGCTCTTCGGCCCGGTCAACACCGGCATCGCCATCCAATCCTCGGCAAATCGGCGGTACACCTCCAACATGGTTCGCGTTTCCGCCTGCGCCTCGGCTTCCGTCGCATGAGCCGTATGGCCTTCCTGCCAAAGAAACTCGGCCGTGCGAAGGAATAGCCGCGTCCTCATCTCCCAGCGAACGACGTTGCACCACTGATTGATGAGCAATGGCAAATCGCGATAGCTTTGAATCCAGTTCTTGTAGGTGTTCCAAATGATCGTTTCCGAGGTTGGCCGGATGATCAGTTCTTCTTCCAGCTTCGCCTCAGGATCGACAACGAGACCTTTGCCCTTCTCCACTTTCAGCCGATAGTGGGTGACCACCGCGCACTCCTTGGCAAACCCCTCGGCCATCTCCTCTTCCTTGGCGAGAAAGCTCTTGGGAATGAACAAGGGAAAATAAGCATTGACGTGCCCGGTGTCCTTGAACATGCCGTCGAGCGCCCGCTGCATCTTCTCCCACAGGGCATACCCCGTTGGCTTGATGACCATGCAGCCGCGGACGTCGGAGTTCTCCGCCAACTGAGCCTGCTTGACTATATCGATGTACCACTGGGCATAATCCTGCCCGCGCGGCGTAATCTTCTCGGCCATGTCCGTGTCGCCTCCGGCGATTGCGTCGTGTGTCAATTCAATCGGGAATTATAGGGAACGGTGCCATGCCTGCGATGAAAGGTTCGCTCGCCACCCGGGACGCTATTGCGAACCTTAACAACTGCATCACCGTCCCCAATGACGGCGAACCTCGCCGCGTCTTGCCGTCACGCTGAATTGACGGTAAATCAGAGGCTACCAGCCCCGCTAGCTCAATTGGCAGAGCAGCTGACTCTTAATCAGCGGGTTTCAGGTTCGAGTCCTGAGCGGGGCACTAGACGTGTTTGCATATGTTCGCATATTGTCGCCTCCGTTCGCATAACTTCGACGTCGTGAAGGGCTTGCGTTTTATTTTGCGAATCCGTGCAAGTCGCTGCGGGCGGGTGCTGCGCCGCTTTTTGCACCTCAAGTGCGCCGCTTTTTGCACCGCCCTTCGCGGCCCGAGCGAAGTCATCATCGGTGACGGTCAAATAGTGCTTCAAGGCGACCATTGAAGAATTTCCGATCCACTCAGTCACGACGTGCAGCGGGAATTCTGCCGCCAGTTCGGTTTCCCGGCTGGCCCGCAGGTTATGGAAAAGTTTTGGCCACGCAGTCAGGCCGGCCTTGCGGATAATCCGCTGGAGGCCAGTTCGCCAATTCACGCTGGCGTCGCGTGTTCGGGTAATCACATGAAGTGTTCCCGGTTCGGCCACGTCAAAGGCCTCTTCCAAGATCGCCCGTAGTTCCGGGAAAAGGGGCACCCACCGTCCATCCCGGCCCGGATGATGTTCGGTCTTTGGACTCGTCACCCAAAACCGTTCGTTGGCCCAATTGATGTCGCCCCATTTCAGTTGCAGGTGTTCACTCGGGCAACGGATGCCGCCAAACCGGCTTAAGGCAATGATGACCCGCCATTGGACATCCGGGGCCGCTTCGAGCAGCTTGTCCGTCGTTGCTCGGTCGATGAACCTTTTGCGTTCGGAATTCGTTTGTTGATGACCCTTCACATCGGCGAACACATTTTCCGGGATGATTTTCAGCCGAAAGGCGGCTGTAAAGAACTGCTTGGCCCGACGGACGCAACGGCCCGCCGTCGCCCGCGCATAGTTCTTCATCAGGTCGTCCTTGAATGCGGCAGCCTCGACCGGCGTGATTTCGGCCATCGGCCGATCCGCTCCAAAGAACTTCACCAGCCGTTTCTTGGCCTGATCGATATTGGTTCGTGTCGCCGGCTTAATATCAACGCGGCTCGCGGCGTATTCGTCGAGAAACTCTCCGAGTTTCTGCCTGCGGCGAGGCTCAATTAGACCGAACCGGGACAATCGCTCGGCAAATTCGTCATCGATCATTCCGACCCAGGACGCCGTAGCTTCGTCGAGTGGCATCCCGAACCGACGGGACGCCGCAAGCGCTTCAATCCGCTGCTTGCACATGGCCGCCGTTTTTTGCGGCACCGATCCCAAGCGTATCGTCTTCCGCAGACCGTCGGTTCCGACAAACTGTACCCGGCTCGTGCCTTTGGCGTCCGATGAAATGCTGGCCATTACTTACTCCTGTACGACGGTTTGCGTCTCAATGAATTTTACCAAGTCGGTGCGGGCATATCGAATTCCCGTCGCCGCAATGCGGACATAGGGGATCTTACCGGCCGCCCGCAAACCCCACAGCGTTCGTGGCGAAACACTCAAGAGCTTTGCGGCTTCTCTTTCGGTTAGTAGCAGCTTGGCGGGGTCAATCGCTGCGCCATTATTGTTGGCGAGTATTTTCATGCCGGCCACTCTCCAAAAGAATGCTCCGTCCCTGGAGCCGATGCCTTCCTTGTTATCTGCGTTACTTGCTGACCACCGGTGCGTTGGGGGTCGAAAGCTTGGCCGGTCGGCCCGCCTTCATCGACATCAGTTGCCGCAGCGCCTTCCACGATAGAAAGCACGGCGGTTCGTTTTCGAATGCGACGGTCATCCGCAATTTGTACCAGCAGGTGTTGTCCGATGTATCCGCAAAAACTCGCGGTAGCCGACGTCATGAATCGGTGACGGATCCGGTCGTGGCATGAGAACCAATCACCGTTAACGCGAGCAGACTTATCCTCCTTTCCGATCTAATGCCGAATTCAAAGCTCGTTGTGGTCTTAGCCATTCAATACCAGAATTTGCCGCATTGGTCGAACCTACACTTGAGTAAATCGCCTGTTCTTTCGGCTTCCCGAAGCCAAGATGACGGCAAGTTGCTCCGAGCAACTCCATTTGGTGAGCCAACCTAACCGCTAATGCTGGCCTACAATTTGGAGGGAGGCTTCGCCGAGGAAGCCCGTTCAAGCCGATGCCCTTTCACGCCAATGACCAGTTTCGCCTCTCACCGCCGCGCAGGTAGGCGGCAATCTCTTCCCATTCTTCTGGCGATAGGTTTGCCGGCGAGCGCTCATTGAACTTTCCACCAAACATTTTGTCAGTCCACCCCAGACGCACTGGTCCCAGCTGCGCAAGATAGCCAAGACATTGCCTCATGCCGACATGCCCATCAGCATTGCAGGGGAGGAGCACCGTGACGACGCCACTGGCGTTGGCGATTGCTAACCGCATCGCCTTTTTCGCTTGCGCCCGAGTAATGAGCCCAGAACACAACGCGACCGCTGGCACCTCAAGTTCCGCCAATCGGATGACATCATTTGGCGATGCGACAACGATAAGGCCGATGCCGTGCGGCCGAGGGGTTGATTCCGCTGTCTGAAGTCGTTCTTGCCCCCACAGTTCGAGCCCACGATGGAAGCCTTTCACGAATCGAAACTCCTCGGGCTCTGCTCCTTCTTGGCCCGCATTCTGCCATTCCCGTTGTCGTTCCTCGTAATCCACATCGCGACCGAACCAGGTCAGCAGGTCACCTGATTCCGACAGAAACGGATACACCATGCGACCCCGCATCGTTCTGCCCGATTTGTCGTCGCCGCCATCG
>JANNLP010000308.1:0-2632 GCA_031396905.1 Gemmataceae bacterium | reverse complement strand
GAAGGGCCCAAGCAACTCCGCGCCGCGGTGGCAGGGCTGACGCGCGAACAAGTCCTGGCACGACCAGTGCCGGGCAAATGGAGCGTGCTGGAAGTTGTGTGCCACATTGCCGACTTCGAGCCAGTGTATGTCGATCGCATGAAACGAGTGATCACGCACGACAAGCCGCTGTTGCTGGGAGCGGATGAACAATTGTTCGCGGCCAAACTGGCCTATCATGAGCGCGACCTGGAGGAAGAACTTCGTGTCGTTGAATTGACACGCGGCGCGTTCAGCCGCATCTTGCGTACACTGCCCGCGGACACTTTCCAACGTGTCGGCGTTCATAGCGAGCGCGGCCTGAAAACGTTGGAAGAGTTCCTGACTTCGATCGGCAATCATATCCCGCACCACTTGCCATTCATCGTTGAAAAACGCAAGGCGCTGGGCCTAGCTGCATGACACAAAAACCGGAGACCGTACAACCGGACAGGTCGAAAAAAAATCCGTACCAGTGCTTCTTGCCGCCGTTGCCGTCAGCAATAGGAAGCGGGTAAGTTACAGCCACAATCGCCGGGCAACCGGCCGCGACAATTGGGGTTGCCAAAGCACTCGGGAAACCGCAAATAGAATGCAGTTTCCCGCGCGGGCCGCCGATAGCGAAGCGGAACGCGGACAGACCGAGCAAAACTTCGACGAATGATCGTCGAGCTAATTTTCTTCCGTTGAGGATTAACCGATGATCGGTGGCGTGACGTGGATCGGATCGGACCTGCTGGAATCGGCCGAGATGGATCGGCCGACCGAGCCCTGGCGGATGTGGGGCGGCGATCCGCTCCGCGCTGGCCCTGCCGGCGCTGCTAAGGATGAAGAAGAAGACGAGGAAGAAGACGACGACGAGGACGACGACGACGAGGATGATGACCTCGAAGACGACGACCTCGACGACGACGACTTCGACGATGACCTCGACGATGAAGATTTCGACGACGACGACTTCGACGACGACCTCGACGACGATGAAGACGACGACGATGAGGACGAGGATGAAGAGGACGACGAGGAAGTCTAGTCGAATCTGAAATTACGTACACCGGCCAGCGGGAACCAGCACTTTCCCGCTGGCCGTATACTTTTGCCAGTCCGTTGTCACGGAATTCGGCATGATCGACCCGGAGCACGACTCAACTCAAAATAAACCACGGCCCTATCGCCTGTCCAAATGGATGGGTCGCAACTGGGCCAGGGTCCATTACGCCCGAAAGGTCGAACCCACCTGGTTTGAGATCAACCGTTTCGATCTTCCGATCGCTGACCTTGGTGCCGAGTTCGAAGGCTTTCGCATATTGCAAATTTCCGATCTGCATTGCGGACCTAAACTCCCACACGATTATTTGCCCCAAGTCGTCGCGGCCGCGAAAGCCGAAGCGCCGGACGCCGTGGTGCTGACAGGCGACTTCGTCCACAAAGGGTTTCGCCATGTCGAAGCCGCGGCAGACAGCCTTCAAGAGTTGACCGCGCCGCATGGCGTCTTCGCTGTGCTGGGCAATCACGATCATTCCATTCGCAACGCCCTAGGTATTCGCCGGCATAGGCACCTATCAAAAACAATCACGGATGCCTTGATCGCGCGGGGCGTACGTGTGTTAGATAATGAGTCGCAGACCTTTCGGCGGGGCGATGATCAACTGCACCTGGCCGGCGTCGATGATTTATGGAGCCGGCGGTGCGACATTGGGCGTGCGCTCGCCGGTTTGAATCCGGCAACGCCGCGCGTACTACTTGCCCACAACCCGCGCACCGTCGAGCGGCTTGAGGGTCATCGCTGCGATGTGATGCTTTCCGGCCATACGCATGGCGGGCAGGTGGATTTGCCCCGTATGGGTCGCGTTGCACTGGGCCGCAAGGCGAAGCAGTACGCCGCCGGGCTTTATCGGTACGAACAAACCCATCTTTACGTCAACAAAGGCATCGGCTTCGGCTGGCGTTTCCGTTACGGCGTGCGACCGGAAGTTGCCGTGTTTCAACTGCGTCGTGTCACTTGACGCTTGGCAAGCGGTTCGATGTCTGTTAATAATGCAGTGTCGGCTTTCCAGGAAGCGGACGCTGAGGACATCGGTTATGCCAAAACACGGAAGCAAAGCTAGCGCATCGGCCGCGCCCACGCCGAGTACGATCGCACGTTTTGCCGAGCAAAGCCAACTTGATTTTGAGCTGGAGTTTTACGCCAACGTTCTCAGTCGATGCCCGACGTTTATGGATGTATTACGCGCCCACGGCAATAACCTGACGCTCAAAGGTCGGTACGCCGACAGCTTGGAACTTGACAAGAAATTGATCACATTGCGCCCTAAAGACCCGCTGGCTCACTACACCCTGGCTTGCACCTATGCCTTGTTGAAAAAGAACGAATTAGCGATCAACACATTGTCCCGCGCTATTGAGTTAGGTTACCGCGACTTCCGTTATATTCGCGAAGACCACGACCTGGACGCGGTGCGTGCCGACCCGCGCTTTCGTCAACTGTTGCGACAATTCGGCGTGTAAACAAGAGCTCGCAATTCATCGAACGGTCGCACCACGAATCAACTGGTCCGCAAGAATCAGGGCGAACATGCCAATGCTGATGATGCCGTTGACGGTGAAGAAAGCC
>JANNLP010000115.1:0-3209 GCA_031396905.1 Gemmataceae bacterium | reverse complement strand
TTGGCATTCGCCTCGATGGTGACGCTGACCGATTGAATCTGTGCGGCCAGCACCTTCAAGTCGGCAATGCGGGCTTCGCGGGCTTGATGCACTCGGATCTTATACCGTTCCAACAACTTGATGTTGTGCGGCGTCGGAATGGTGGCTTTGCTGTATGGCAACAGGAAGTTGCGGGCGTATCCGGTCTTGACTTCCACGACGTCGCCGGACTTGCCCAGGTGCGGGATATCCTCGACGAGCACAACGAGCTGGCCGCCGTGCTTGCCTTTGAGGATTTGATTCCGCTTCTTGATCTTTGGCTGCGGCTTGGCCTTCTCCGTGTCCTTGGCTTTGCTGGCCGCCGGACTGGAGGATTTCGTCTTGGTCTTCGCCATGTCGTGATCCCAATTGCGATCAGAACGGAATGTTCTCGTTATCGTTGTTGCCGGCCGAGACGGATTCGGAAGGCTGTCCATAGTCCTCGCCGCCTGAATCGCCGGGACCACTATTGTACTGATCCTGCGTTGCCGCGGCCCGCGGCGGGCCTGATGCACCGCGGTCGCTGCCCTTGGGGTCCAACATCTGCATAGTGTCGACCAGCATCTTGTGCTTCTGTCGCTTTTGACCGGTGGCCTTGTCGTCCCAAGTGTCGAGAATCAGTTTGCCTTCAAGGTAGGCCTGCGAGCCCTTCCGAAGATACTGTTCGATAATGTCGGCAAGTTTGTACGTGTCGCCGCGATTAAAGGCATCGCAGTCGATGAACATTGGCTCATCTTCCCATTGCCCGGTTTGGCTGTTCTTCTTCCGATTGGTGACGGCAAATCCGAACTTGGCGACCTTGCCGCCCGTGGAGAACGTGCGGCACTCCGGGTCGCGGGTGAGTCGGCCGACCAGAATGACTTTGTTGACATTAGCCATGATAGTCTCCTACGCTTCTGCGAAGCGTCGCGAATGGATGATTCTTAGCGTCCGCGACCGCCGCCTGACATTTCGTATTCGTCCACCATTTCTTCGTTGGCGGCTTGCAATGCCAGGGCCCGCGGGTCTTTGGCGAGTGCCAACATGGTGTCGCTGAGCTTCGGGTCGATGCGGATCACCATGAACCGCAGCACGGCTTCGTTCAGCGTGAGGTCGTGCTCGATGGCTTTGACGTGCTGGCTATCTGCCTGCACGTAGGTCAGATAGTACAGCGACTTCTTTTGCTTCTTGACCGGAAACGCCAGTTTGCGCTCATCCCATGGGCGCGAGGCGAGAATCTCCGCCTTGTGCTTGTCGTAAATTGCGTGGATCGAATTCTTGACCGTGTCGAGGTCACCGGCGACCTTCGAGGAGTCAAGCATGATCAGGCATTCATACATCTGCGCTGGCATTGGGTTCTTCCGTTTCGTCTTTCGACTTCTTCGCACGCTTCTTCGAAGCGTCGCTAACCTTCTTTTCGCCGTTGTATCGGTTCATGCACTCGGCGGGACCATTCCGGACCCACACGAGTGCGGCTTGGCCTGCCTCCTGCACGGCGGCCACCATGGCATCGCGCTCGCCGGGCTTGAATCGGCCCAGCACGTGATCGACGGCGTCGTCGCCTGGCTCGCCTACACCGATTCGCATTCGGCAGTAGGCCGCGGTGCCCAGATGTTCCTGGATATTCCGCAGGCCGTTGTGCCCGCCATGCGTGCCGGATTCCCGCATCCGCAGCTTGCCCATCGGCAGGGCCATGTCATCACAAACGACCAGCAAGTCTTCCACTGGCAGTTTGTAAAAGTCGAGCGCGGCCCGCACCGACTGCCCCGAGAGGTTCATGAACGTCTCGGGCTTCACCAATAGCACCGACTCGGCACCTTCGATGAACTCGGCCACCTGAGCCTGAAACCGGCTGCGAAACGGCCCGGTTCCTCCGCCGGCCGCCAACCAGTCCACCACGTCGAACCCGACGTTGTGCCGAGTCCCCGCATAGCGTGAACCCGGATTGCCAAGACCGACGATGATCTTCATGGCGACTAGCCGCTGATCACTTCTTCTCTTCGGCCGGTTCTTCGACCTTCACCCGGCGGCCGACGATTTCCGGCTCGGAACCCGTTACGGCTTCTGCACCGGGCAGGCCGGCTGGCGTCTCGACGGCGGCAGCGTGCGGCTTCACGGCAATTACGATCGCATCCGCATCGTTGAGGCAACGCACACCCGGCGGCAGAACCAGTTCCTTCACGTAGATGGCCTGGTCGAGCTGCAATGCGCTAATGTTTACCCGGATCGATTCCGGTACCTGAGCGGCGAGGCACTCCACCTTGAGCACGTGCAGCGGTTGATCGAGGACGCCAGTAGCGGCACCGGGGGCAATACCCTTCAACTCGACTTCCACCTCGATGATGATCTTTTCGTCTTTATCCACTCGGGCAAAGTCGACATGCAGGATGGCTTTGCCGAGATAATCGTGTTGGACTTCCTTGATCAGCGCCGTCTCATTGCCGCCCGGAAGTTCCAGTTCGACCAGGCGAACGTGGTGCCGGAGGGCCGACTCGATGACCTCGTGCTGCAGGGCCAGATGAACCGGAGCCTTCTTATGCCCATAAACTACGGCCGGGACGAATCCTTCCTTCCGCAGTTTGCCGGAGGGCCGGGTGCCGGCCTCGGCGCGCGGCTTGGTGGGTAGCTTGAGAATATCCATGAAAAACAGGCCCTTCCCCGCAAACGAAACGAGCAGCCCGGCCAGCCGGACTGCCCTCAGGCGCGAGAGTTTATTGTGGGAATTGGGCACTCAAAGTTCAAGTGTGCCAATCGCGGATACCCACAATTAGGCTGCCAAAGTTGTACCATTGCGCTAATTTGATTCCGGCCTCGACACTGCCGCCACTACGGACGGAGAACAATCAAACCGGACCGGAACAATCGGATCGCAATGGAATCAATTTGTCAAATCGGTAATTGAGAGGATGAGATCATCACCCTAAGTCGCCGCCGAATCGGAGGCGGAATTGAATGAAATCGCTCGTCGCTATCGCAATATCACCGTCGTAGTCCCATTCGGGACGTTGCCCCTGAACGGCCAGCCTGAACTGTACGAAGTCCGAAGCACTTACGAAACTATCACCGTTCACGTCACCGTAAAGGCGAAACACGCCCGAAGTTCCCATTGATGGCAATGAATAGTTGTCACCACCTATGCCATCGCCATTACCATCCTGCGCTCCATCTGAACCTGAGACCTTGATTGCATCGACGCCTAGAGCGTAGCGACC
>JANNLP010000300.1:0-2352 GCA_031396905.1 Gemmataceae bacterium | reverse complement strand
GACAAGACCCGCACGGCTCGATCGCAACCGACGGGCCAGCGCTTCCAGCGCATGATCTTGCCCAACGATGCGGGTTTTGAGCTTCTCTGCAAGCTCCAGCATCGACTGGATTTCGTTGCGGACCATCTTGCCCAGCGGAATGCCGGTCCAACCCGCAACCACCTCGGCGATGACCTGGCCGTTGACGACCGGTTGCACCAGCGGCGTCTCGCCCTGCACTTTGGTCAACTCGTCGTTCAAACCCATGAGTTCGGTTTTGGCTTTCTCCTCGTCGCCGGCCGAGAGCTTCGGCGCGTCGGCCTTGGCCGGTTGCAGCTTGCCGCGCACAGCCTGAATCTTGCCAACGAGTTCCTTTTCCAGCACCCATTGCTTCTCGAAGTCGGCCAGTTGTTTCTTGGTCGCTTCCAGCTTTTCCTGCGTCTCAGCGAGCTTCTTTTTGTGATCGATGCCGAGCGCCATCTCGCGCTCAAGAATCTTGATCGCCGTTCCCGAATGTTCAATATCACGGCGGGCGTCGTCGATTTGTGCGGGCGTCGTTGACTGACTCAGGGCCACGCGGGCACACGCCGTATCCAGGAGGCTGACGGATTTATCCGGCAATTGGCGGTCGGTGATGTACCGCTGCGACAGCCGCACCGATTCTTCGAGTCCTTCATCGAGAATGGTGACGTTATGGTGCTTTTCGAGCATGCCGCTGATACCGCGCATCATCAGATTGGCGCGGGCCCGGTCGGGTTCATCGACTTTGACCGGTTGGAAGCGCCGCTTCAGCGCCGGGTCTTCCTCGAACGATTTCTTGTACTCGGCATAAGTGGTCGCCGCCACGGTGCGCAGCTCGCCGCGGGCCAAAGCCGGCTTGAGCAAGTTGGCAGCATCGCCCGCGCCGGCCGCCCCGCCTGCCCCGATGAGGGTGTGGGCTTCGTCGATAAACAGGATGACCGGCGTCGGCGACGATTGCACTTCCTGAATCACCTGTTTGAGCCGGTTTTCAAACTCGCCCTTCACACCGGCCCCGGCTTGCAATAACCCCAAGTCGAGCGTTCGCAGCGAAACGTTTTTGAGCGGCTCCGGCACGTCGCCCTGCGCGATGCGTAATGCAAAACCCTCGACCACAGCCGTCTTTCCGACGCCGGCTTCGCCGACGAGGATCGGGTTGTTTTGCCGCCGGCGCGTCAGGATGTCGATGACCTGACGTATCTCAAAATCGCGGCCAACCACGGGGTCCATCTTGCCCGCCTTGGCGGCTTCCGTGAGATTCTGCGTGAACTGATCCAGGCCCGGTGTCTTCGAGTCCGCGCGGGGTGCGCCGGGCGCACCCGGTGCGCCGGCGGCCGCGCCGCCGACACCCAGCGGTTGATCTTCCTTCTCTTCAACCGCACCACTAACGATGTTGCGGAACTCCAGGATCAATTGTTCGGCCGGCACCTTGCCGAACTCGGCCGCATTCGACTTGAGCCGCGAACCCATCGACCGGTCAGCAAGCACGGCCGCCAGCAAATGACCGGAGCGCACCTTGCCGACGCCGAACTCCAGCGAGGCGATCGACCACGCCTCGCGGGCCGCGTCCATGATCTCGGTGGAGAACTGCGGCACCTTGCCGTTGCCGGTGCGGAAAGTGTCGAGGCTCGTATTCAATTGCCGCAGCGCCTTGGCCGGGTCGGCGTCAAAGCGCGTGAGGATGGCCCGGAAGTCGCCGTTGTCGATTTCCATGAGACGGACAAACCAGTGCTCGATCTCGACATCGAAATTGGTTTTCGACAAACACAATCCTGCCGCCGATTCCAGCGTCCGCCGGCAGTGCGAGTTGAGCTTGCTGAGCAGGGCTTTCATGTTGACGTTAGCCACGGGTGCAATCCTCAGGAGTTTTTTGTTTTGGTTGTTGTAGGGTGGGTCGAGGCTTTGCGAGACCCACCGATTGGGCCCATGTCGTGCTGGTGGGTGTCGCAAAGCCTCCACCCACCCTACACAGTTACTCGTGGTTGATTTCCAACTCGCGCACGTCCAACAGGCCGACGACGTCTTCGCCGACCAGCAGCGTTTTCTGGCCGCGACCACGGACGGGCTCGCCTTCGCCGCCGACCCAGTCGGTCTGCCGGCCGAGTTTGACGATGTCGTCGGCATGTTTGTAGCTATCGACGTAGAGTGCCGAGATAAATGTCGGGCCGTTCTGCCCGTCCACGAGTTCCAGATTCCCGGGCAGCCAGTACAAATCGCGCGGGAACTTCGGGCCGACGCTGGTGAATGACTTTATTTGCGACAGCGGCACCCAGAAGTAGCCTTGATTCGTGCAAACTTCCAGAATCGGCGCGAGCATGTCATCGCAGTCGCACAAGGCGTCGAACGGTTTGCCAT
>JANNLP010000317.1:0-1546 GCA_031396905.1 Gemmataceae bacterium | reverse complement strand
TCGGCATTGTTCCAACGCGGCGAGACACAGGCATTGGTCACGATCACACTCGGCACCGTCAGCGATGAGCAACGGGTTGAGGGATTGGGTGAAGAGTTCTCCAAGAAGTTCATGCTCGATTACAACTTCCCGCCGTTCTCGGTGGGCGAATGCAAGCCGATTCGTGGCCCGGGCCGCCGCGAAATTGGCCACGGAATGTTGGCCGAGCGATCACTGAAGGCCGTGTTGCCGACGCCGGACAAATTCCCCTACACGATTCGACTCGTGTCCGACATTCTGGAATCCAATGGTAGCTCCAGCATGGCGTCGGTATGCGGCGGCACTCTCGCATTGATGGACGCGGGTGTACCGATTAGCGATCCGGTTGCCGGCATCTCGATTGGCCTGGTCAAGGAGGCCGGCCGCTTCCTGCTGCTTACCGATATCATGGGCGACGAAGATCACTTCGCTGACATGGATTTCAAGGTGGCCGGCACGCAACGCGGCATCTGCGGCATTCAACTCGATCTTAAGATTGAAGGCATCGACCGTGAGATCATCAAGGCCGCCCTCGATCAGGCTCGCACCGCGCGGCTGGAAATCCTGAAGAACATGTTGCGCTCGATCGGCCGGCCACGTGGCGAGATCAGCCAGCATGCTCCGCGCTTGCTTACGGTGAAGATCAATCCGGAGAAGATCGGCGCGCTGATCGGCCCCGGCGGCAAGAACATCAAGGGCATCCAGGAACAGACCGGCGCGAAGATCGACATCGAAGACGACGGCACGGTCTACATCGCCCACTCCGACGCCGCCGGCGCGGAAGCAGCCATGCTGCGAGTTCAGGCAATCACCGAGGAAGTAAAGATCGGCAAAGTCTACGAAGGGAAAGTCAACTCGATCAAAGAGTTCGGAGCTTTCATCGAGATTATGCCGGGCCGCGATGGTTTGTGTCACATCAGCGAACTTGCCGACGGCTTCGTCGGCGCGGTCAACGAAGTCTGCCAAGTCGGCGACATCATGCGAGTGAAAGTGATTTCGATCGACGACCAGGACCGCGTGAAGCTATCGCGCAAGGCCTTGTTGCGTGAAGAAGCCGGCCTGCCGCCCGAACCGCAGCGCGAAGAGCGCCCCCGCGGCGACCGGCCACCACGCGACGACCGCGGCCCACGCGGCGGCGGTGGCCGTGGCGGGCCACGGCGGTAACCGACTTGGCGAGCTTTGAAGCGTGAGCTCGACGCGGTTTCAAGACACGTCGGGCTCACGCCTCGACGCTCGCCATCTTTGATACTTGAAGATGACTGTGGATACGCAGAACACGGAGCCGACAAGCCAATACGCGGAACTCGCGGAACTGGCGGGTGGGTTTATTCACGAGATCAAGAATCACCTTTCCACGCTAAGTCTGAATCTGCAACTGCTTGCTGAGGATTTCGAGAATCCAGAAACTCAGCGCGAGCGCCGAGCCTTTACCCGGGTACAGCGATTGCAAGGCGAATGTCAGCGGCTAGTCGATGTGTCGAACGATTTCCTTCGCTTTGCCCGTCTCCAGGAATTAGAGAAGCGACCG
>JANNLP010000288.1:0-1632 GCA_031396905.1 Gemmataceae bacterium | reverse complement strand
GTACCGGTAAACAAAGCGCACACCTTCGGCGGCGGTGTTCATTACAATCTGGTGGGCATCGCCGGTTGCCGCATCGACGCTTTCAAAGGTCAGGTAGCCTTTGTCGTCACGCTTGCCGCTGTAAACGGCCTTCTGATCCTTGCTATCCACCACCGTTAGCTCATAACCTTGGCCATCCGATTTGGACCGGATCTCGCCGTTCTTCAGGTACTTGCCGTCCTTCACGGTGAACGTGAGCCATGCGTCTTTGCCTTTGAACTTCCACGACCATGAGATGGTCTCTTTCCATGACGGGTCGCGCGGGTCCGGCTTGGGCTTGTCCGGGCCGCCCGCGCCCTTCCACTCGCCAACGAAGTCGTTCAATTTCTGCAAAGCAGCGCGAGCCGGATCATTCGCCCGAAGTGACGATGACAACAGGATCGTAGCCGTAAGAGCCAGAATCACACGCTTCGACATGCCGAGACCTCTAGGGTAGATCAAGCAAATACACCGTGCCATCGTCATTGGCGGTGGCCACCTGCCGGCCGTCGGCGGTGAATGTCGCGGCGTTCGGCTTCTGTGGCAATGTCCAGCGCCGCACCTGTTGGCCCGACACAATCTCAAACACCGCCAACTCGCGATTGGACCCGAATGCCAACACGCGCCGGCCATCGGGGGCAATGGACAAGCCTTGTAATGTGCCGGCCGTACCAGTCGTAATGCGCTTTACTGGTTCAACCACTGTGCTGTCCATTGACCAGACTTTGGCTTCGCCGGCCACGTCCATGGACACGACAAACTTGTTGTCGGGAGTAACCGCGACATCGGCGATTTTGGCAGTGTGAGCGTTGCGATCGTCGCCGAGCTTCTTTTTTTCGTCGATCTTCCACAAATGCAACTTGCCATCGGCGCTGCCAATTGCCGCGATGCTGAGATCGGTGCTGAACGCCAAACATTCCGCCTGGCCGCGACCCTTCTGAGCGATCAACTCTGCGGTCGCGCCAGTGTCCATATCGAATCTGGTTATGGTGTAAGACACATCCTCGTCATTGGTGGTTTCCCGGAGTTGCCAGGCGAGGACTCGCTTGTTGTCGGGATAGATGGCCAACACGTTCACCCGAAACTCGTTGGTATCGAAAACTCGAAGATCCCTGCCGATGATCACATCGAAGCAGCGAATCCGGCGATCTTCCGTCCACATGGCAAGGCGAGTTGCATCCGGCGAAAGTGCCAGCGTCCGCACGCTGGCATTGACATTCGACAACACCCGCGGCTCGCGGCCATTGGCCAAGTCCCAGACGATCGCCGTGCGGTCGTAACCACCCGATGCCAGTGCATTTACCCCGGCGGCAATGGCCGTCGCGCCGCGAGTATGACCGCTGGCAATCGAATCGGTGGGATTGGATTCCAGCGACCATACGTGAACTTTGCCGGCTGCATCCGCCGATACGAGTGCGACACCGGTTTGACTGATTGCCACATCCGTGACCCATTCACCATGTCCGCGAAATGACTGGAGTTCCGTGCGATTGTTCAGGTCCCACACCTTCACGATTGTGTCGGCCCCACCGCTGGCCAGCAGCTTCCCATCAGCGCTAATACTGATGCCGCTCACCGGCCCGGAATGCCCGCTCAACACTAGCAGTGGCTCCT
>JANNLP010000250.1:0-20559 GCA_031396905.1 Gemmataceae bacterium | reverse complement strand
GGGCGAGGGAGTTGTTATTCATCAAGGTTAGTAGTTATTGGTCCGTGGATCGGGACCGCGAGACCGGCGGTTTATCGCCAGCGAGAGTGTTCTTTGACAACTGAGATGAGGATGGTCATGAGGGCATGCTCACGACTTGGCGTGAGCATACGAGCGGTGATCACGGATCCTGGATCTGGAGTTCAGATCGATCCGCCAAATCGCAACCGGAACTGGATGAAGTCGCTGGCGGCCACGGCACCATCCCCATCGAAGTCAAACATCGAAGTGTTCCCGCCGAGGGCCAATCGAAACTGAATGAAGTCATTGGCGGCTACCGTGCCGTCGCCATCGGCATCGCCGAAGAGGCGGATAAGGCCGTTGGCAGGTGTGCCGACCATGACAAAGTTATCGCCGGGCGTGCCATCGCCGTTGCCATCGAAGTTGTTGATTTGACTGGCCAGCACAGTCAACGAATATCGACCATCGGCGAGCGAGCCAAAGTCCGTGGCTGACCCGCTGAAAGATGTCAATGTTACGCTGGTCGCCGTGCCATTCAGTGCGGTTGCCGTGAAATTCGGCGACCCGTTGTCTGATTGCCTTTTCAACTGAAACGCGGAAGCTACGATTCCGTTGAAGCTGACAACGGAGTCAAAATTGATCGTTACGCTGTTGACGCGCGAGCGCTGCGATGAGCCGTCATTGATTTGCACCGACACGATCTTTGCTGCCGGCGACAATGACTGCACCTCGAAGGCACCGATGTCCGTTTGCCCTGCGGATCGCGCAAAGCCGCTGCCGCGCTGGTCATTGGTCAGCCCGGCTGGGTTGCTCCCGTTGTTCACCGCCGGGCTACCAGCGAGCAATGCGTGCGTTAAAGTCGGTCCGCCGTTATCGGCCAGCGGGCCGAGAAATAGCGGTTGGCCAAGCAGCGCGGTTGTCGTGGCATCCGGGTTGAACGTGGTGACCCCGGCCGAACTACCGATGGCGCAGAACTTGGCGTTGACCGTACCGGTGTTCAATAAGTCGGGGCCGAATTGGGTGGACGTGTTGCCGGAAACGATGCAGCTCTCCAGTGAGATGGTAGCGGCGGCGTTGGCACCGATGCCTCCGCCTCCTCCGAACGCGGCAACGCCGGCGGCGTTGCCTGTGAAGGTGCAATTTTGAAAGACTGCCGTGCCGGTGAGAGTCGAGAATCCCACGCCGCCGCCGTTGAATCCTGTCTTGTTGCCCGTGAAGGTACTATTTCGAATGAGGAAGCCGCCGGCCCCGATGGTGCCGCCGAAGCGAATGCCGCCGCCGGAGTTCCCAACCGTTGTAATATTGCCGGAGAAGGTGCTACCTTCAATTAGCAAGCTTCCGCCGGAACTCATCCTCAAACCGCCGCCGGCGTTGCTTGTGTTGTTAGAAACAGTGCAGTTCTGCAGAATCACGAAACCCGTTGATGCTGTCACGTCGATGCCACCGCCGCCCGTCGTCGCGCTGTTGCCGGTGACGACGCAATTGGTCATCGTGAGGATTTCGTCGCCGACGGTAATCGCCCCGCCTGTGGTTGCTGCGCCGCCGCTCAGGGTGATGACGGTTATGTTCACGCCCGCCCCCGCGGCTGCTGAAGAAGTATTGAAGATTCGGCTCGCCGCATTGCCGTTGATCGTCAACTTGGCCGTCGGCCCGACTATTGATACGCCTTCGCTAATTGCGATTTCGCCGGTGGTAATATTGATGACCTGTGGCGTGGCAAAAAACGCCGGGTCAAAGGTCACGAAGTCTGAACCGCTTACGCTATTGGCATTCAAGACCGCCTGCCGAAGCGAGCCGGCGCCGCTGTCGTTGGCATTCGTGACCATAAAATTGATCAACTGTGTTTCAAAAGCGCCGATGTCGATGCCTGACCCGTCCACGCGCGAAAATCCCGAACCACGCTGATCGGTCGTTAGATTCGCAGGATTCGATCCGGTGTTTATGGCCGGACTGCCTGCGAGCAGTGCGTGTGTCAACGTCGCCCCGCCGTTGTTGGTCAGCGAATCGAGCTTGGCGTCCACCATGAACAAGTTGCCGGTACCCGTCGTAATCGTCAGACCGGAAAAATTTTTCACGAGGCTGGAGTTCATCGTGTCTATTGTGCCGTTGACATCCGGCCCGGTGGGTGCGGAGTTGTTGCCGACGATTGTACTTTCCACAGTGACCGCCGCGGTGCTGGTTCGGATAATGCCGCCGCCTATGTTGGTGGCGGTGTTGAAGGCGATGGTCGAATTCTGGATTACTGTCGTGCCCCCGCCGAAGACGCCGATGCCGCCGCCGTGGCTGGCCAAATTGCCGGAGATGGTGCTATTGCGGATCGTGGCCGTCGTGTTGTACAAGTAAATGCCGCCGCCGCCCTGTCCGCTCGCCGCCGTATTTCCTTTATTCCCGGATACGGTGCAGTCGACCATGACTAGCGTGCCGCCGGTCGAGAAGTAGATGCCGCCGCCGTTCGAGCCGGCCGTATTGCCGGACAAGTTACAGCGGAGCATCGTCAGTTTGCCCATCGTGTCGATGTTGATGCCGCCGCCTTCACCAGACGATTTTGTCGAATTGCCCGTAATTGTGCTGTCTTCAATTGTCACGACCGCCCCCGCGCCGATGGTGATTGCCCCGCCGTCGCCGGCTGCGCTGTTGCCGCTCAGAGTCATCTTGCTCAGTGTGACGATTTCATTCGCGATTTCGATCGACCCGCCCCGTCCAGAGGTGCCATTCGTTAACGTCATGCTCGAGATCGATACCGACAGTGTGCCGGTTCCAAAAACAGTGAAATGCAGGCTCTTGGCCCCGGCGTTGATCGTCAAGGCGGCGGCCGGACCGATAATTGTGGCAGAATCAGTGATCGCCATCTCGGTGCCCAACATCGTGATCGTCTGCGGCGTCGCAAACACCGCCGGATCAAACGTGATGGTGTCGGCTCCCGGATGAGTGTTCGCATGCGCGATCGTTTGTCGGAGGGAACCCAAGCCGGAATCGGCGACGTTTCGGACCACCAGATTAAGCACTTCGACTGTGCCGATATCCACTACGCCAATGGCCCGGGGGAACCCCGCGCCGCGCTGGTCGGACGACAGCGACGCAGGATTGGAACCGGCATCGATCACCGGACTATCGCCGGCCGGCAGATGAGTTAACGTCAATCCGCCATTATTGGCCAGCGGTCCCAGCTTGATGTTGGTGCCAAGGGCGAGGTTGCCGCCCTGGTCAGTCTTGGTGAAGCCCAGACCCGACCCGATGGCGCTAGTCTTCACGTTGACGGTACCGGCACTCGAAATGTCCGGCCCGGTCGTGGCCGAGTTTCCCGAGACGACGCTGCTTTCGAGCGAGATGCTCCCGGAACCAGAACGGGCGATGCCGCCGCCCGACGAGGCGGCCTTGTTTTCGGTGATCGTGCTGTTCTGCACCACGAGCGTGCCGCTGCCGGCATTGGCGATCCGGATGCCGCCACCCTCGCCACCGGCCGAGTTGCCCGAGATAGTTGTGTTGCGCACCGTCAGCGTCCCAGCCGCAAAAAACCCTTCCGTGCGAATGCCGCCGCCACCGTAGCCAAAGGCCGTGCCCGTCGCAACATTGCCTGAGATCGTGCTGTTTTCGACCAGGAGATAAGTGCCGGCAAACAGACCGCCGGCTTGGAGAGCGGTGTTGCCTGAGACCGTGCACCGCTGCAGTGTCGTTTTCACGCCATTACCGGCGAAGTTCGCAATGGCGCCACCGGCACCAGTGATGGCCGAGTTGCCGGTGAAGGAGCAATCAGTCGCGGCGAGCGTGCCGTTGAGGGAGCCGAGGATGGCGACGGCTCCGCCACTGACGAATGCAATGTTTCCTGAAAATGCACAGTTGATTAAGGTCAGCGCCTCGTCAATGGCGAGAATCGCGCCGCCGGTACCCGAAGTATTGGCCTCGGTCAGCGTGAGGTCGCGCACGGTCACGGCCGTACCAGTCGCGGCCGACGACGTGTTGAAAATCCGGCTCGCGTTGTTGCCCGAGATCTTCAATGTTGCCGGCCCCGGGCCGTCAATGACCACGGCACCGTTGATGGCGATTTCGCCGGTGGTGAGTGTGATCGTACCTGTCAGACCCGCATTGAAGGCAATCGTATCCGCGCCCGCCGCCGCATTGGCCTTGCTGATGCAATCCCGCAGCGAGTCGGCCCCGCTGTCGCTAAGGTTGAGCACCGTGAACGTGGCCGGTACAGTGCGGTCTTCTAAGGCACGAACGAATAGTCGCTGACGCAAGCGGTTCATGACACACCCTCCGCAATGTCAGGCCCGATTTGGCCTGACAAAGAGAGTGCGAGATAAGTGAGCCGATTCCCCAGAAGAATTTGTCAAGCGAAAACTCAGCCCCTAAATTGACCCGCCGAACCTCAACCGGAACTGGATGAAGTCGCTGGCGGCCACCGCACTGTCGCCATCGAAGTCGAACATGGCGGTGCTGCCGCCGAGGGCCAATCGGAACTGGATGAAATCATTGGCGGCCACTGTGCCATCACCGTCGGCGTCGCCAAAGAGGCGGAAGAGGTTCAAATCGTTGAGCGGGCTGGTGAAGTTGGAGCTCGGAATGGCCATCTGCCAGCGGCCGTCGGCGAGCGAACCGCTTTCCACGCCGGCATTGATGACATTAGCAAACGTCAGCGTGACACTCGGCACCATACCGCTCACGGGATTGACGATCAGGCCATTGGTTGTGTCCACGACTGTGCCAGTGGGAGCGCCGGTCGTTCGGGTGAATGTAACGCCGCCCGGACCTGCCAGCGTAGCCGCGTTCACAAGAGAACTGAAATTCACGACGACCTTGGTCAATCGGGAACGTTGCGCATCGCCATCGTTGACGGTGAAGCCCGTCACAGTCGGCGTCGCGGCGATCACGATGTTCGACGTGTCAGCTAAATTCGCCGTCGGCAACGCCAGTACAGCGTTGTTGGTCGCGGCATCGCGCAGCGTGCTGCCGCTTGTCAGAGCGATTGTGGTCACGTTGAGGTCCGGGCTGCTCTGGCCGGCACTGACAACGTAGGTGCCGCTGAGGGTCGCGCCTGTCACCGGGCCGGCGATGCTCACCACAGCGGCGGTGTCGAGAACGACAAACAACGTGCCGTTCAGGGTCACCGCTTCACTGAAGTTGAGCGTGACGTTCACGGACTGACCCGCGCTGTAGGTGCCGTTTGGCGTGGTGCTGGTGATGCTGGTGATCAGCGGGTTTTGCGTGTCGAGGTGAAATGCATCGACGACTGTGAACGGCACCGGCGCAATGTTTGTGGCCGGTTCCTTGCCGCCGCTGATTTGCAGGTCGATGTTGCTGAGTGTCACGCCGAGGTCGGCAACCTGGAACTTCGCGACGAACGTCGTGCTGTTGGTCCAGGAGCCGCTGGTGAACGTGAGGGAACCGCCGGGCATCTCGACTGGAAATGCAACGGTCGGCAGGACCGTCGTGTTCATCGGAATGTTGTACGTGGCGGTGACGATGAAACCGTCCGGGCCGACGTTGGCATCGCTGACCGTCACGATGTTGGTCACAAGACTGAGTACCTCAGGCTGAAGTTCCACCGCGCCGATGTCAGCGCCCGCACCGACGACGCGGGCGAAACCGCGCTGGTCCGTCTTGAGTGACGCCGGATTGCTGCCGGCGTTAACGACCGGGCTGTCGATGGCCGGTAAATGTGTCAGCGTCACGCCGCCATTGTTTGCAAGCGGCCCTAGCTTGAGATTCGTGCCGAAGGCGAGGTTGCCGCCGAGGTCGGTCTTGGTGAAACCAAGCGCCGAACCAACGGCACTGGTCTTCACGCTGACAGATCCCGCGCTGGAAATGTCCGGGGCGGTGACATTCACGTTGCCGGCGACAATGCTGCTTTCGATGGCGATCGTGGCCACTCCGGTCATTCGGGCAATGCCGCCCCCAAGATTGCCCGCGGAATTGGCGGTGATCGTGCTGTTTCGAATCGTCAAATTCGTGGTCGAGATCGTGTTGTTCAGCGCGATGCCGCCGCCGGAAAATGCCGAATTGCCGGAAAATGTGCTGTTGACGATCATGATCCCGGCCGCGAACGGACCGAAGGCGAGGATTCCGCCGCCCGATTCGCTGCCACCGCCGCCGCTGGCGATGTTGCCCGAAATCGTGCTGTTTTGTACGGACAAACCACTATTGACATACACTCCGCCGCCGTCGCCGGACGAGTTGCCCGAAACGGTGCATCCGTTCAATATGAGGTTGGAACCGGTGCCCTGAATTGCCAGCGCCCCGCCCCGGGTCGATGCGATATTGCCGGTGAAGCTGCTATTGGTCGCCGTCAGTGTACCCGCCGTGAGCACAATCGCCCCGCCGATCCCATTAAACGTACCAGCGGATTTGTTGCTCGAGAACACGCAAGCCATGACTTGCAAGGACTGGCTAGTACCCCGAATGGCGCCACCCGACGAACTGAAACCGCTGCCGAACCCACCAGTGAGTGTCAGACCGCTGAAAACTATCCCCGACGCTGCCGGTGCTGACGAAACGTCGAAGATCCGGCTGGCGTTGTTGCCGCTGATCGAAAGCACCGATGAGCCCGGCCCCTGGAAGGTCACCCCTTGGGAGATGACGATTTCGCCGCTGGTCAACGTGATAGTGCCGGCGAGGCCCGGCACGAAGTCGATCGTGTCCGTGCCTGATTTCGAGTTGGCGTCGAGTACGGCTTGGCGGAGCGAACCGGGACCGCTGTCGTTGAGGTTGGTCACGATTAGCGAAGAAAGTTCGACCGCGCCGATGTCGGGGGCCGCCCCGGACAACCGCGGGAAGCCGGTGCCTCGTTGGTCGGTCGTCAAACCAAGCGAGTTGTTGCCCTTGTCGAGGCAGGGACTGGTGATGGCGAGCATGTGCGTCTGGGTCGGCCCACCGTTGTTCGCCAGCGGCCCCAGCTTTAGGTTCGCATGCGGCTGGAACGGGAGATTCCCGCCCAGGTCGGTCATCGTAAAGCCGGCGTTGGATCCGACCGCGCTGAAACTCATCGTGACCTTGGAGTCACTGTAAACGTCAGTGGCGAAGAGGGTGGCGGTGTTTCCCGACACAATGCTGCTATTCAGTGCAATTGTTCCCGAAAAGCTGTAATTGTAGATGCCGCCGCCGCGGCCCGCCGTGTTGCCCGTGATCGTGCTGTTTTGCACGGTAAGAGTTGTGTTGAAAGGTCTCAGGTAAATACCGCCACCGCGACTGCTGGAATTGCCGGAGATGGTGCTGTTGCGGATGGTGAACACGGCATTGGAATCGTAGTAGTTGGAGAGTCGCAGACCCCCGCCACCACCGGTGCTGGAAAATCCTGCGGTTGCAGTGTTTCCCGATACAGTGCATCCATCCACCAGCAGATCGCCGTCGACGAATAGGCCGCCCCCGGAACCCGCTTTGTTGTTGCTGATCGTGCATCGCGTGAGCGTTACGCTGCTACTGTAACCAAAGAAATAGCTGGTGACGTTGATCGCCCCGCCAGACAATGATGTACTGTTCCCTGAGAAAAGACTATCGGTCGCGTTGAGCGTGCCGCCCTCGGGCATGTAAACGCCTCCCGCATCATTGCCGGAAATTGTGCAGCGAGTGAGAGTTAATTTGGCGCCAGCCGAGCCGTACAAGAAAAGTCCGGCAGTACCACTGTTGGAGAATTCGCAATCTGTTGCGTTGAGCGTCCCACTGTTGGTTATTTCAACGGCGGTGCCTTTGTTGTTCAAGAACTTGCAATTGGAGAATATCAGTTGTTCGTCGGCGGCGAGTATCGCCTCACCAACGCTTGCCGTGAATGACATGCCGGACAACGCGATGGCCGTGCCCGCCGCGGCGTTCGAGGTGTTGAAGATTCGATTGGTGTTGTTGCCGGTGATGAAAATCGCCAGCGGCCCCGGCCCTGTAATTGTCAGTGCCCCGGTCCCGGTGATCTGGATCTGGCCGGATATCAGATCGAGGAAGCCCGAAAGCCCCGCCTTGAATTGAATCGTGTCGGCCCCGACGGCGTTATTCGCATTGATGACGCACTGCCGTAGCGAGTCGGCCCCAGTGTCGTTCAGGTTCTGTACCGTGAAAACCGCCGGGGCGGTCCGGTCTTCGAGGGCTTGAACAAGAAGTCGTTGACGCAAGCGGCTCATGGCAATCTCCCGCACAAATCGAGCAAAAAAGGCCCGCCTGATAGTACATGCGAAATGTGGTTCCGTTTTCTACAACAAAATGGCGCCCATTTGCGAAAAACTCATATCGACCCGCCGAACCGCAACCGGAATTGGATGAAGTCGCTGGCAGCCACTGCGCCATCGCCGTCGAAATCAAACATGGCGGTGCTGCCGCCGAGCGCTAGACGGAACTGGATGAAGTCATTGGCAGCCACCGTACCGTCGCCGTCGGCGTCGCCGAAGAGGCGGAAGAACTTGTTGGTGGCAGGGTCGCCGGTCAGCACAAAGTTGTCGCCGGCCGTGCCATCGCCGTTGCCATCGAAATTCGTGATTTTCGAGGCAAGCGCGGTCAACGTATACCGGCCATCGGCAAGCGAACCGAACTCAACCGGTCCACCTGTGAAAATGAGCGCGACCGTGTTGCTACCCGCGACGCCGATCATACTGACCGGGGCATTGTCCGATTGACGTTTGAGTTGGAACGCCTCGGCGGGCGTGCCGGGTAGCTGTGGCGGCTGATCAAAAGTAATGAGCAAACTCGTAAGGCGGCTTCGTTGCGGTGCGCCGTCGTTGATTTGCACGGAGGCAATCTTGGCAACTATCGGTAGTTCAAACGAACCGATGTCAACCGACGTTCCGGACTTCCGGAGAAAACCTGCGCCGCGTTGATCCGTCGTCAAGTTCGCAGGATTGGAGCCTTTGTTGATCGCCGGGCTGCCACTCTGCAGCGCGTGCGTCTGCGTCGGCCCGCCGTTGTTGCCGAGTATTCCGAGCAGGAGATTCGTGCCGAAGGGAAGATTGCCACCAAGGTCGGTCATCGGGAAACCGCTGCTTGAACCAATGGCGCTGTTTTTCATTTTGACGCCACTAGATCCGGCAATATCTGGACCGCTCGTGGCCACATTGCCTGAAACAATTGTGCTTTCGGCCGAAATGAAAACCGGATCAAAAAAGACAGTAGCGGCGATGCCCCCGCCGGATTCTGCAGAGTTGTTGGTGATAGTGTTATTCTGCAATGTCAATTCGCCGTTGACGTTGTAGAGATGAATTCCTCCGCCAATCTTCGAAGTGTTCCCCGATATTGTGCTGTTGCGGATCACTAAAGCACCGGCGGCGAAGGTACCGCGGACATAAATGCCACCGCCGATAGTGAAGTTGCCACCTGTCGCTTTATTCCCGGCGATCGTGCAGCTCTCAATCAGAACGTAGCTGCTTGCGTAGAGTCCGCCGCCTTCAAAAGCAGCAGAGTTGCCAGATAGCGTACATGAGTTGAGAACGGTCTTTGCGCCCGCGCCGGTGTTGAATAGCGCCCCGCCTCGGGTCGCTGTTTTGCAATTTGTGACCGTCACCAAATCCAGTGTTACGGTACTCGCACTTGCAATTATTGCGCCCCCACTGCCTGAGCTCGAAGCATTGCTCAATGTTAGACTCGAAATCGATACGGTCGTACCAGAGCCAATATTGAAAACCCGACTCTTGCCCGCAGGGTCCACGGTGGCCAAAGTTGTTCCTGGCCCCGTGATCGTCAACGAATCGCTAATGACCATCTCGCCCGTCGAGAGCGTGATCGTGCGCGGCACATTGAAGAACACCGGGTCGAAGGCGATGATGTCCGATCCTGCGTTGGCGTTGGATTTCGACACAGCGTCCCTTAGCGAGCCGACGCCGCTGTCACTTTGATTCGTGACGGTGAAAGTCGTCACCTTCGCTTCAAAGGCACCGATATCGCTAGCCGAACCACTCAGTCGAGGAAAACCCGCGCCGCGCTGATCCGTCGTCACGCTCGCGGGGTTGGAACCCTTGTCGAGCACGGGGCTTCCACCGAGAATCGCGTGCGTCTGCGTCGGTCCGCCGTTGTTAGCGAGCGAACCCAGCTTCACATTCGTGCCAAAGGGCAAGTTGCCCCCAAGGTCCGTCATGGTGAATCCCTTGTTCGACCCGACGGCGCTGTTTTTCATTGTGACCGTGTTGAAAAAGTTGATGTCCGGTTCCGACGGACTCACATTGCCGGAAACGATGGTGCTCTCCAATGAAACCGAGCCACCTGTCCCGCTCTTCAAATGTATCCCGCCGCCCGAATTGTCGGCTGTGTTGTTGGTGATAGTGCTGTTCTGAATGGACAGGAGGCCACTGAAATAGACGAGAGAGATACCGCCACCTGTTGTGCTCGAGCTGTTGCCTGAAATGGTGCTATTGCGGATGATGAAACTCGAAAAGGTGCCACTGGCACGGATGCCGGCGCCACCGCCGCTAATGATGTTCGTGGATTTGTTGTCGGCAATCGTGCAGTGTTCAACCAACAGATCGCCACCTACGTAAAGGCCGCCGCCGCCAGTTTGCGCCGTATTTCCGGAGATGGTGCATGACTGCCAAATGGTCCTGACGGCTGAGTTGATGGCCAGGATGACACCGGCAGAATAGGTAGCCGAGTTGCCGGCAAAGGTGCAGCCGTTGGCCGTGACGGTCGAGGCCCCGCTGGCATTCAATGCCCCACCGTGAATAGTGGCGCTGTTGCCGGTGATGACACATTGATTCAACGTAAGCGATTCATCCCCGAGCTGCATCGCGCCGCCATTGGCGGCATTGCCATTGCTCAGCGTCAATCCGGAAATGTTGATCGCTGTGCCCGCCGGCGCGCCGGAAGAGTTGAATATTCGACTGGCCTTGTTACCGGAGATGGTCAATACCGATGCGCCTGGCCCTACGATGCTAACCGGATCTTGGATTGCCATCTCACCGCCGGTCAATGTGATAGTCCCGGTCAGGCCGCCTTTGAAATCGACCACATCGGCACCGCTAGCCGCGTTCGCTTTGCTGATGCAATCCCGCAGCGAGTCGGTCCCGCTGTCGTTGAGGTTCAACACAGTGAAAGTTGCCGGGGCAGTCCGGTCTTCGAGGGCACGGACGAATAGTCGGGATCGAAGCAAACGGTTCATGGCGCACCTCGCTGCAACATCGGGCTGAAATAGCCCGCTATTCAGTAGTGCGATAAGGGCGGGAAAAGTCCCCAATTTGAAACTCGGAATTCTCGCGCTTATGGACGAACTCGCTTGACGAACTCGGCCGTGCTGGGGCCGACTTGACCCCACCGGTCTTTGCCCATCTGTCCTCGGCGCGAGCCGGAAAAAAAGTGTTTCTGGAACATGTGGACGGCCTTTTCCGTCTTTCCGTCGTAGGCTCCGGTCGCATCGACGGAATAGCCGATGTCGCGCAAGTCAGTTTGGAGTTCGCTAACCGGATTTCCCGTGATCGACGGGGCGTTGGTCTTGGGAGGCTCGCCGTTGGTTGCTGGTGCGGGCCATGAATTCCCGCCCCACTTGCGCGTCTTGTCGTTATCTCCGGATCGAAGCAATCCGTCGGACTTAGCTTGGAAGAAGCCACCAAACGCGCTGTCGAGTGATGCGGCGCTACCACGGGGGCACACGCCCAGGCCTTCCTTTTCCAACGTCGGCCAGTCGAAGTCCATTCCCGGACAGTCCCGGTCCACGAGCACGTATTTTGCGTCCGCCAGGACATCGCTGTGGCCAACGATGCGCTCAGGTCGGATGGATGGATACGCTTTGAGAAGCGCTTGCAAAAACTTGATCAATGTGGAGATTTGTTTCTCCGGCCACGGAGTTCCGGTTTTGTGCGACATCTCAATGCCAATGGAGTTGGTGACAATCTCCTTGTCGCCTGCCCAATAACCGAATTTGCCCAAATGGCCGGCCAGTCCAGTATCTTGCACGACTTTGACGATTTGCGGCGAAGCGTCGGCACTGATCACGTAATTGGCACTTCCGACGTTGCCTTGGAGTTCTTTCCACGTTCCGATCATGGTCTTGAGAGTTCCGCCCATGTTGGCCGCTGATGCAGTTTGGTGAATGACGATGTTCTTGATGTCCTCTGGTTTTCTGCCCCGCGGTTGTTGCCAGGGTGAGCGGAAATAAATCGGCTGAAGCTTCACCACCAGAGACGCAAGGCTGCCTTCCACCGTGCCATCGTCCGCGTATTGCAGCAGCGGCGTGTACGATGTTACCTTTCCTTTTTGAACTCGGATTTTCAAATCCAAGCTCCTGTAAACCCGCGTGACCTGGTCGCCCAATCCTTCAGCAAGGGCGGGGCCGACCGGCAATTCAGACGTCGGGTTCGGAATGATGTGCATCATGTGATCGCCGTCTTTCAATGCCGCGACGTCCACCGTTGCGAAGCCGTAGATATTGGTACGCGGTGATTTCGGCGTTTCCGGCTCGTTGTCGAACGTCACCGATGCGCCAGCAACGTATTCGTAATGCATGTAGCGATTGCGCACCTGAAAAGTCATTGGCATTGGTTCGCCCTCCGTAGCGGCATCGACTTGCGAAAATCCTGCAAGCCATTACCGCCAATGATTAGTGCGAGAATCGCGGCGCAATTCCCCAACGAGGCGTTAACTTTTTTTGTGAGTCAGGGTTTCGCCGGCGGCAATTGCTTCCGCCACTTTTCAGCTTCGTCAGGTTTGCCCGAAGCCTCGTAGAGTTGAACGATTCGCTCCAGGGCCTTGGTCAATTGGCCCCTGGCAGTCACCGGGATGGCCGCCTCGCGCTTCTTCATGCCTTCGTAGCCTTGCATCAGGAATGGCTCAGCGGCCTCGTACTTTTCCTGGCCCAAGAGGGCCCACCCGAGATACGATTGCGTCAAGTAAGTTGTCCAGGCATCGGGTTCCTTCTCGGCCCGGATTTTGTGGGACTCACGAGCCAGCGGCTCCGCCTCGGCGTACCTTTTCTGCTCGAGTAGATGACCAGCCAATCGATGCGCCTGGCCTGCAAAGTTCAACGACTCAGCTCCGCTGTGACTGCGAGTGAGGTCCAAAACTTCACGAAACAACGCTTCAGCTAACTGCGGTTCGCCTCGCTTGTTGTGATAAAAGCCCAGATTGTTGATCCAGTTCTTTGTCCATGCATGTTTGACGCCGAGCGTCTTCCGTGCGCCATCGACAGCTTCCTGCTGCAGTTTCACGGACACGTCGTAGCGGCCTCGATCCGAATTCAACGAGGCGAAATTGTTAAGCGTGAGAAGCAGATCGGGATGATGGGCCGGTAAGCGAGCTCGTTGACCGGCCAACAATTCCGTGAAGATCGGCTCCGCTTCGTCCAGGCGACGGCGATTGCGCAGGAATGCTGCAAGGTTGCTGAGGATATCCAGTGTCGTCGAGTGGTCCGCGCCCAGCCGAGGTCGGGCCAACTCCAGCGCGCGGCGTTGCAGCGATTCCGCCTCCTCATCCTTGCGGATTTGGGCGCAGACCGCGCCGAGACTGGTCATGGCATTGAGCGTACTTGGATGGTCCTCGCCAAGTTTAGTGCGGAAACCTTCAAATACCTGGCGATCGATGCGCTCAGCTTCCGCGTAATTTGATTGCTCAAAGCAATGGGTGCCGAGATTGTACATGGCCATTAACGTCCGTGGGTGGTCGGAACCCAGCCTTGATTGGAAACCCTCCACGACCTGTCGGAGCATTTTTTCCGCCTCAACGGAATTGCCTCGACGACCCAACAACATCGCCACGTCGTTCTTGAGAACTAAGGTGATTTCGTGATCCTTGCCCAGTGTCGCGATCAGCCCATCAATTGCTCGGTTTGCAAGCTTCTGGGCTTCGTCGTACCGCGCTTGATCCCAATACGAGTTGGCCAAGCGGCCCATTGATTCAAACGTCAGCGGATGCTCGGGACCGAATACCTCGGTGCGTCCATCCAGGACTTCTCGCTGCATCGCTTCGGCTTCCTTGGCTAGTCCACGGGCTCTCAGCACGAACGCTAGGCTCTGCTTGGTCGCCAGCGTATCGGAGTGTTTCGCTCCCAATTGGACCATTCGCCAATTCAATGCGCGACGCATATGTTCTTCCGCCTTCACATATTCGCCAACGCCCTGGTAGGCATCGCCGATTGTCAAATGGATCGCGGCTTGAGTTCGTTCCTGCCCGCGGAACTGCCCCTCAATTTCCATGGCGGCGCGATCGACTAATTCTCGAACCGAGATGTTGCGATTGCGATCCGAGCCCGTCGGCTGATTGGCGATATTCGCCTGGCCGAGCAAACTGCGTTGCACAAACTCGCTGACAGCTTTCGCGATTGCGGCTTCCTCGTCGGCCCGCTCGCGCTCGGCAATCGCCTGCTGTTCGTTTTGCCGTGCGGTTTGCTCGGCCTGCATGGCTCGATAGGCCTGCCAAGCGCTAAATGCAGACGTGACGATTAACAACAAAGCAAATGCGCCGGCCGCGGCAAAGACGGACCGATGTTTGCGCACAAACTTGCGCCAGCGGTACACCGCGCTGGGCGGTCCCGCTTCCACCGGTTCGTCGTTCAGATAACGCTCAATTTCCCGGGCCAGGCCGTTGGCCGTCGCATACCGCCGGTTGCGGTCCTTCTCCAGGCTGCGCATCACGATCCAATCGAGATCGCCACGCATCAACGAAGTGAGCTGCCTCGGCTCGATGTTGCGATTAGCCGCTATGCTGGGGAGCGCATCCGCACTACTGAGTTTGGTGCTCGGCGTCGGCGGCTCCACTTCACGAATGACCCGCAGCATTTCGATGATGCCGGCATCGGCCAACGTCTTCTTGTCAAATGGCGGCGACCCCGTCAGCAACTCATAAAGCAACACGCCGAGTGAGTAAATGTCCGTCCGCGTATCGACATCCTTGTGCTTGGTGTCGGCCTGTTCGGGGCTCATGTACTGCGGCGTGCCCACCACCATGCCGAAGTTCGTTTCCAACGAAACGTCCATGAGATCGACGTCAATGGCCTTAGCCACGCCAAAGTCAATTACCTTCGGCATTGGCCGGCCATCGACTTGGGCGATCAAAACGTTGCTCGGCTTGATGTCCCGATGAATGATGCCCTTCTGATGCGCATGCTGAATCGCGTGGCACACAGGAATGAAAAGTTCTAACCGCGCCCGCGGCGCAAGCCGCTGTTCATCGCAATAGCGCGTGATCGAGTGGCCCTGAACCAACTCCATGACAAAAAACGGCTGGTTGGAATCGGTCACCCCGCCATCCAGAATCTTGGCAATACTGGGATGATCCATCAGTGCGAGCGCTTGCCGCTCGGCTTCGAAGCGCGCCAGGACCTGACGAGAATCCTTGCCCGCCTTAATGAGCTTGACGGCGACCAGCCGTTTGACGGGTTCCAGTTGCTCGGCCTTCCAAACCTCCCCCATGCCGCCTTCGCCGATCAACTCGATTAACTTGTATCGGTCGATCATCACGCCAGGAAGCCCGGTTGGCCGAAGCGCAGTTCCCAGCTCGGCCGCCGGTGACTCCAAAAACCCCGGTTCTTCGGCCATGACTTGTAACAGTGCTTCCACCCGCAGCCGAAGCTCCTCGTCGTCGCCACACGCCTGTTGAAGATAGGCGCGGCGAGCTTCGTGGTCGGCGATGCGCCGAGCCTCATTGAAGATGGATTTTTCATCGGGCTGCGACACTGTGAAGCCCACCTGCGACGCTGTTTTCGTTACGAAGAATCACTCCGCGCGGCTGCATACTAGCGCAAAGTTTCACCGCTGAATGTTCGTGTGGCCATGTGCAACATCAGCCCCCGTCGAGCGGCGGCGTTGAGACTGGCGATCTGTGCCTCCGCGCTCGCTTTGCCGAAAAACGCCATGTCGAGGAACACGGCCGCTTCGACAAGCCAATCAAGTGCGAAGGCACCCTTGTGCGGATTCGGCGACTTGTTGCCGTTGATTTCCGCTTCAAGTTCCCGGGCGAAGATGAGTTTCCCCTCAAGTGACGTGCGAAAGGTGTTGGCCTTGAGCCACACTTTGCTGCGAATCAGGGGGTCGCTGTTGTACATCCGCTTGGTGTTGTTCGTGGGAATACTCATGGCCGATCTCCTCGAATGTGGGACCGCAAACCCGTCACATCGATGCGCTCGTCCGCCATTCGGACGGTCGCCCCGGCATACCCGTTGCAATCTCCAATTGTTAATGCGAGAAAATCGACCAATCTCCCCAGTGAATTCTTAACGACTCGCTGTCATGCCGGCTTTCCGCCCATTTGTACCCGCAGCCAGCACCGTGCGTACGCCCAGTCGTTGTCGGCCGTAGACGTGGAAATCCCAAGCGCCTCGGCCGCTTGTTCAATGGTTAAGCCGGCAAAGAAGCGCAGCTTCACGAGCTGGGCCTGCCGGGCATCAACTTGTTCCAATTTGTCGAGCGCCTCATCCAGCGCCAGAAGATCAACATCGGGTTCATCGACAGCTGGCTGAATATCGGAAAGCGCCACCCGCTGGTACTCACCGCCGGCCTTATCACATTTCTTATGGCGTGCACGTTCAATCAGGATGCGCCGCATCGCCTCGGCCGCCGCCGCGAAGAAATGTCCCCGGCTGTTCCACTGCTGCGGGCTTTGCGTGTCCACAAGTCGCAGATAGGCTTCATGAACCAGCGCGGTGGCGTCCAGCGTTTGCCCCGCCGCCTCATGCGCCATCTTCCGCGCGGCCATCCGGCGCAGCTCATCGTAGAGCAGCGGCAACAGTTGATCAGACGCCTGCGTATTGCCGGCCTCGATCGCGTCCAGAATTCGTGTGACTTCACCCACTACGAAACAGCATAGCCGAACCACCGGTCGTGGTCACGCCACACGAGACCAACCACCGACCGCTACCTCATATCATTCCGCCAAACCTCAGCCGGAATTGAATGAAGTCGCTGGCGGCCACGGCGCCATCATTATCGAAGTCGAAAATCACGCTGCTGCCGCCCATCGTCCCCAGAAGTTGAATGAAGTCGTTGGCCGCGACGATGCCGTCGCCGGTGGCATCGCCGAACAAGCGGAAGAGCCGCGGCGCGACGAGTGGATCGCCGACCACGGTGTAGTTGTCGCCGGCCGAGCCATTGCCATCGCCATCGAATCCTGCACCGGCAAATTGCGATGCCAACACGGTCAGGTTATAGCGGCCGTCCTTCAGTGATTGGAATTCAGTCAACGATGTTCCGCTGAAAGTCAGCGTCGCTTCGGTGAACCCGGCATGGGTCGTCACCGCGGCCAGCGTGACGGCACCCGTGGGCAGGCCCGGTCCGGTGCGGACTAATTGGAACGCCGCGGCTGGTGCGCCGACGAAATTCACGATGCCATTGAACGTCACTTTCAGCGATTTGACCATGGATCGCTGCGCCGAACCGTCGTTGACCGTGACCGCAGCGACTTTGGCTGGCGTGTTGGTCTGGCCAAAGTTCACGTTAAGCACGCCCTGGCCAGCGGGCACCGTGACCACTTGCACGCCGCTGAGGGGCTCGGTCGCGGTCCATCCGCTCTGCAACACGCGGCGAACGTTGTAAGTGCCGTTTGGGCTGTTCGCCAGCGTGTATGTCCCGTCGGCCTTGCTGACGGCTGTCAGATCACCGGTCGTGAAGTTCAAAGACCAATTGTCGATCGTACCAAAATCGCCCGGGCCGATATCGGTGATCGTGAACGTCCACGTTCCGTTGGGCGTCTGACCATTGAAATTGCTGAGCAGACCCTGCGGTTGAAAGCTGCCCGTGAATGGCGCGGAGCCTGCGCCGATCAGCACGACCGCCTGATCGTCAAGGATGGTATTAGTAAAGTTCATTCCCGCGCCGCCGACGTTGGCAAACAACGTGATCTTGGTCCCCGTCGGGCTGGTCAGGAACGCTTGCAAGTCGCCGTCATAGGTGTGCGTGATGCTGAAGTTGAAGTTCAGATCAGTGACCGAGCCGGTCAGTCCGCTGACGTTGAGGGTAGTGGATGTCGTGACGAGGTCCGGCAAAGACACCGGCACCGCGGTCGCGTTGATCGTGCTTGGGCCAAAGTTGTCGATCACCCCATTGTTGTTGTCATCGCGGAAAACCGTCCAGCCTTGCAGACCCGGCTCGCCGACGGTCAATGTGCCGTTGGCGTTGGTGTCGTTGTAAACGGTGCCGGCAATCTGGCCCGGCAGGTTGGGCACGCCGGTCAAAATCTCCCACACGCCGCGGCCATGCGTGCCGGCCGCCAGAATCTTGGTCTGCGGACTGTACTCAATGTCGCGAACTTGCGAGATCGGCAAGCCGATGCCAAACTTCGACCAGTTCGCACCCAGATCGATCGACCGGTAAACGCCCTGGTCACCGCTCACATACAAAATGTCGTCGCCGCTGCCCGATGTGGTACCGGGATCGAGCAGCACATCATAAAACGGCGCGTCGATCAGCGTGCTGCTGATGCTTGTCCACGTCACGCCGGCGTTGGTCGTCCGCCAAATGTTGTCACCCGTCGCCGAGAAATTGGCGGACACGGCGTACGCGATGTTCGAATTAGTCGGATCCACGGCGAAGTTCTGAATGTCGTTGCCGACCTGAGGTGTGCGTTCGATCCACGTGACACCATTGTTGGTGGTGACGTAAACCCGGTCGGCTGTGTAAGCGCTGGCCTTACCGTCGGCCGACGCTCCGCAACTGACATATATCAGGCCTGAAGAAGTTGGGCCGATGCCGATGGCCCGGATTTCGTTCGGGAACGTAAACGTATCGCCGGGCAGCCGGGTCCAGTTGGTGCCGGCGTTGGTACTGACGTTCAATACGTTGGTACCCATAAAGATACGGTCGAGCGTGCCGGGATCGGCCGCCATCGGCGGATAAAACGCCGCGGCCGACGTATTGGTCAGCCCGGTCACGATTGAGGTCCAACTGGCGCCGCCGTTGGTGGAGCGCCGAACATAAGCCGATGGCCCGTAACTGCCCACGGGGTTGGCCCGCCACATGCGGCTGGCGTTGAACGGATCCATGATCACGTCGCCGCCGTCGCCGCCTTCCGTCAGCGTCCAGCCCAGGCTGTCGTTGAACCGGACCAGGCCATTGTCTTGTGTGCCGCCAATGACAAAGTCCGGATCAGTCGGGCTGATGGCGATGCCCATGAACTGAATCGTGTCGATCGCGCCCGTAACGCTGCGGCTTGTGTTGATGCCGTTCAGGTTGGCCCACAGGTTGGTCGATGGCGTGTAGCGCCAGATGCCGCCATCGCTGACCAGCAGAAATCGGCCGGCGCTATCCATGGCATTTCCGTGATGGTCCACGTGCGGCCCTTTGCCGTCGGCCCCACTGTTGATCGAGGTCCAACTGGCGCCGCCGTTGGTGCTGCGGCTGAGCTGCGTCGTACCGCTGGAGTAGACAATGTTGGCATTGGTCGGATCGACCAGCAAGTTGAGGCAAAACCACATGCGATCGGTATTCGGGGCCACCGCGGTGCGGTCGGTCCAACTCGCGCCGCCATTGGTCGATTGAAACCAGCCGAAGAGGTTGCCGGTCGACGGATTGGCCATTTGAGCGTAGATGACTTGATTGTTCGAAGGTGCGACGGCGATTTCCGTGCGGCCCACCGTCGTGCCAAACGGCAAATTGGAAATCAGCGTCCACGTCGGCGTTGCGGCCAGCGCGTTGGTCGTCCGGTACACGCCGTTGGCTGTCGAACCCAGCCGCGTGCCCACTCCGGCCCACATGATATTGGGGTTAGTCAGATCCGGCTCCAGATCGGTGAAGTCCTCAGTCGTCGTAATCGATGACGTGAGGTTGACCCAATTCACGCCGCCGTCGGTCGAACGGTAAACGCCCGTCTGCTTGGTCGGGTCGCTATCCGTGCCGTGGTTGCCGTTGGCCGCGAACACGATATTCGGATCGGTCGGATGCACGACAATATTGCCGATCACGGTTCGGTCGAACACGCTGGCTCCCTGCAGCGTCCAGGTGGCCCCGGCGTCGGTGGATTTGAGAACGCCTTTGCCGTAAAAACTCAGCGCGCGAAGCTCCTCCTCGCCGGTGCCGACGTAGACGATGTTCGGATTAGACGGTGCCAAAGTGACGGAGCCAATAAACGGAGACGCCTGGTTGTCGGTCAATGCCGTCCACGTGGGGTTGGCCAATGTCGAATTAGTTGTCTTCCACACGCCGCCGCCCGCCGAGCCGATGTAAACAATGTCGGCGTTGGTCGGGTGCACGGCCAAGCCCGCGGCCCGGCCGCTCACATTGAAGTTGCCCGGAGTCTGCGCGTTCAACAGCGGCGCCGGCCCGAGTGCGGTCCAATTGATCGTGCTCAGCGGAATCGACGACGACGGCAATGCCCGCTGCTCCATCGTTTCCAGCCGCATCGGCAACAATCGACGGATCCGCCGCAAGGAACGGTGACGCTTCATGATGGTGTCGCTCGAATCAATAAATGAAAGGGTCGATTACGATTACAATACCCGAAACAACTTCGACAAACAACCGGCACCTGACACCGGGTTGTCGTGATCCGTTTGAATTCTGCTTAATTCCCCTCCCTCGAAGGGAGGGGCAGGGGAGGGATTGCATTCGCTCCTAGCGCTTAGAACGTCGCCACTTATCGAATGCATGTTTTGAATCCCTCCCCTGCCCCTCCCTTCGAGGGAGGGGAATTAAGCAGAATTCAAACGGCTCACGACAACCCGGTGTCTGGTGCCGGTTGTTT
>JANNLP010000218.1:0-4887 GCA_031396905.1 Gemmataceae bacterium | reverse complement strand
CGTCGCCAAAGCCGGGCAAAAGCCGTGGCATATCTGGATCAAGCGGCTGTTGTTTGCCGCGAGCTTTCTTCCGTTATGTCTTGCGATTTATGAAAGCCAACGATTCGCCGGCGGCGGCAGAAACCGAGTGGGCGAGGAAATACACAATATGATTCGCGGCCTGAGCACGATGGTCCTCAGCGGCGTCATCTTGCATATAGCGACAACAGCGTCCGGCATGATCGGCCGCGAACGACGCAAGAAAACGTTGGAAGAACTTTGCCTGACTGACCTGTCGAACCGCGAAATCCTCAAAGACAAAGCTTGGGCTGCCGTATGGACGGTACGCTGGGCGCTACTCTGGGTCGCCATTCACTGGGCTATCGATCTCAGCGTGGGCGGTCTGCATCCATTGGCTTTGCTGATCGTTCCAACTTTGATGTGTGTCTATTTGTTGTGGGCAACTCGATTCGGCATTTTGTGTTCCACACTTGAATCGCCAATGGTGAAGGCAGGGCCGTCAGCGGTACTCGGCACGTTAACCCTCGTGGGGCTGCCTTGGTTGTTGCCCTTGCTGCACTCAATACTGTCTGATGGCCGCAACGAGGTGAAATACACGGCCATGTTCGCTGCCGGACTCTCACCTCCGAGCGCGATCGCCGTTTTGACTTTAGGTACGGACGACTTGAACCGAGTCGGCAGCCGGCCCGACGAAATATCCGGGGCAATGTGTTTCACCGCCGGACTTGCGATCAGCATGTTACTGTGCTGGGCTTTCTCCGCCCTGTCATGGCGCAACGCCAATCGACGATTTGCCATTACGCGCCCCGAATAGCCCGCTTGCGGCTTACTCCGTCATCCCCGGCTTGCAACGAAACTACGGCCGAGGTGAAATTTGAACTCAAAGTTGATTCCGACCGAGAGGGGGTGCCCTATGCAGAACAAACAAATGGTTTGGAACGATTTGATCTCGTAAACGCAACACATTACTGCCATTTAGGTTGCAGAAAAAAGATCCACTGGGCCAGTTCTGACCCCGGTTGGAACAAACGCAGTAGACGCGTGACACGGCAAGAATCTGCCCGCCCAATTAGTGCTTCTTCAACGATGAATTGAGGGGAAGGCGCGGTCGCCTGAACGCGGGTCTGCTCGCATTTTGGCGAGCGCGGCCACCCATCAGGCCATGCGCATAACAACACTAGTTACGTCGATCGTTGCCGACGAATACACACACCCCTTCTCGGTGGTGCCAATGATTCAAGCCGGCATGGTCAACTCAATGCAAGTCATTGCCAGACAATACGTTGCGGCAAAGAAACTCCACGCCGCCAACGAAGACATGGTTGGCAACAAAGGAGCAATTTCGCGCCCTCGGCAACGATTCTAAGTTCTTTTGGCCTGGTGCATCGTCAACGATGAATTGAGGGGTAGCCGCGTTCGTTTGAATGCGGGCCTGCCGGCACTCTGGCGAGTGCGGCTACTCATCAAACCATGCGTGACACAACACTAGAAGTCGTTTCGTTGCAATGCCCGTCATTCCAAAAAAAATACTACCGAACAATCCGGTCCTTCCCCACCCACCCGCGCAACACCTCCGGCACAATGACGGAGCCATCTTCCTGCTGGTAATTCTCCAGGATACCCACGATGGCCCGCGTGCAGGCCACAGCCGTGCCGTTCAATGTGTGCACAAACTGCGTGCCCTTCTTACCCGCCGATTTGTAGCGCACATTCAACCGTCGCGCCTGAAAATCAGTGCAATTGCTGGTGCTGGTCACTTCGCCATATTCGCCAGCAGTACCGCGGCCCGGCATCCACGCTTCCAGATCATACTTGCGATACGCTGGCCCACCCAGATCACCGGTGCATGTATCGATCACGTGAAACGGCAGCCCCAATCCCTGGAAGATCTTTTCTTCGATCGCACATAATTCTTCGTGAAGTGCTTCACTCTGATCCGGCGTGCAAAACGCGAACATCTCCACTTTGGTAAACTGATGCACGCGATACAATCCGCGCGTGTCACGGCCCGGCGCCCCGGCCTCGGTGCGGAAACAGTGCGAAAGGCCTACATATTTCCTGGGCAGATCAAGGTCGTCAAATATTTTGTCGCGGTGCATGCCGCCGAGCGTAATCTCAGCGGTAGCGATCAGGCACAAATCTGTGTCAGCCACCGTATAAACTTGCCGCGTCTCCGGATTCGGATCGCGTGGAATGAAGCCGATGCCCTCCAGTACCTCGACGCGGGCCAGGTCCGGCGTGATCACCGGCGTGTAACCCTCGCGCACCAGCGTCTGCATCGCATATTGCACGAGAGCCAATTCCAGCAGAGCGCCTTCGTTCTTCAGGAAGTAGAATTTCTGGCCCGCGACGGCTGCGCCTGCTTCGAAATCCACCAGATCGAGCGCCTCGGCGATGGTCACGTGGTCCTTTACCGGAAAGTCGAACTGCCGAGGCTCGCCAGACCGGCGGATGACCTTGTTGTCGTTGGCGGTGTGTCCCACCGGCGCTGCCGGGTGGGTCATGTTCGGAATCGTCAACAGAGCGGCATGAAGCTCCACTTCCGTGAGTTTCAGTTGCCTGTCTAACGTGCCGACCTGTTCGCGCAGCCGCTTGCCTTCCGCGATCAGCGTCGGCTTCGCCGCCGGGTCTTTCTCTTGCGGAATACTCTTCGACAGCTCATTGGCCCGCTGCTGCAGCGTCTGCGTCTCGGCGATGAGCCGTTTTCGCTCATCATCCAGCCGCACCACCGCATCCGCGTCGGCTTTCACCGCGCGATTCACGCAGTTGGTGCGCACAGCATCCAGATTGGCACGAATAAAAGCGGCGTCGAGCATATTGCTATCCGAAGTGAAGATCAGTTTTCCGTCTTGGTTACGCCCGCTTCTCTAATGGCACATACTCCGCGCTCGCCTTGCCAACGTAAATTTGCTCCGGTCGAAAGAGCCGATTGTTGCTGAGTTGTTCGAGCCAGTGTGCGAGCCAACCGGCGGTGCGGGCGATGGCGAAGATCGGCGTGAACACGTCGCGCGGGATGCCAAGCGATTGATAGATGATGCCGGAGAAGAAATCGACGTTTGGCCAAATGTTCTTCGCACCGAACACCGGAGCCGCGACCTTCTCCATCTCCAGCGCCATCTCGTATGCCAGCGGCCGGTGCGTTTCGGCGAAGACGTTCTCTGCCAACTCCTGCACCACGATCGCTCGTGGGTCCTTGACCTTATACACGCGATGGCCAAAGCCCATGACCTTGCCCTTGGCGGCCGTCGTTTTCTCAAACCACGGACGAACGTTCTCAACGCTGCCGATCTGATCAAGCATCGCTAGCACTTCTTCGTTAGCCCCGCCGTGCAGCGGTCCGGCCAGTGCGCCGATGGCCGCGCTAATGACGCAATACGCGTTCGGCAGTGTCGAAGCCACGACACGCGCCGTGAACGTCGATGCATTCATCTGATGCTCGGCATGCAGAATCAGGCACGCATCCAGCACTTTGCGAATCGCGGGCGAGGGATCTTTGCCAATCAGCATGTAATAAAAGTTGCCCGCGTGATCGAGATCCTCGCGCGGCGGCAATGGATTCAAGCCCTGACGCACACGATGAAAGGCCGCGACCAGCGTCGGCGTACTGGCCAAAAGTCGCAGTGCTGAATCCCAGTTGTGGGCAGCATCATTGACATGGCGCGGCGGATGATACATGCCCAACGCGGCGACCGTCGCCTGCATCGAATCCATCGGGTGCCCGCTGGCGGGCAAGGTCTTGATCAGATCGATCATGCGAAAGTGAATGGCCCGGCGTTCGCGAAGTTGCGTCTCGAACTCAGCCAACTCGCGTTGTGACGGCAGTTCGCCTTTCAGCAGCAACCAGGATGTTTCTTCAAACGTACTTTCACGAGCCAACACTTCCACGGAAAATCCGCGGTACAGTAGCCGCGCGTTCTTGCCGTCGATGTCGCTGATGGCCGACTCTGCCGCCGGCACGTCCGCCAAGCCGGGCCGATACTCCGCCAAACTCATATCACGCCCCGTCACTGATTTCGCATCGCCAAATCCAGCGAAGCTGTAGCGGTTACATTATGTTGACGGCCGATTGCGACCAGTCAAAACACTACAGCAGTCGCCGCGCTTCTTGCGCCAAACCACGCGCGATGAAAGTGATAGCCCGTTCAGCCATCGCGTCGAAATAGGTCCAGGTGTGGCCGCCGCCCTGCGTCGTCAAGTCGCATTCATGAGCCACGCCGATGGCCATCATTTTTTCGTGCAGCCGGTCCGCCCCGCGTGCCCAATGTTCGTCATCGGGATCGACGCAAAAAAAGATGTGCGGCGGAGCTGCTGTCGGATTGACGTGCATCGGAACAGTATCTTGTCGGCACTGCTCCTTACTCGTGTACATTTCGTCGATCGGCGAGCCGGCACCGTAGAACTCGTGGTAGTCGATGGCCGGCGCGACGGCGGCTACGACCGGAAACAAGTCAGGCCGTTTGCACGCCAGACGCAATGCCCCTTGTCCGCCCATGCTGATGCCAAGCAGCGCCAGTGAGCGCGGGCCAAGTCGCCATCGCTCCGTGACGAATGGCACGACCGAGTCGAGCAGATATTTTTCCGCCGAACGGTCTACGTCGTAGCTCGGAATGATCCGGTTTGTCCACCAGGTCGTGCCACCCGGTGGACAGACACAATTCAGCCGACGTTCGTGCAGAAGTTGCGAATAGGTCTTACTGATTGCCAGCGACTGGCCTTTGGCGTTGTGCAGAAACAGTATCGAACCGCGTGGCGGCTCCACCGGCTCAAAGATGTCGGCCGGCTTGCCGGCAATGTCGATGGTTTGCCAATGAGACTTCGATACTGTCATGAACTCAATGATATCAGCGAGGCGAGCGTCGAAGCGTCAGCTCGACGTGAAGTCGAAAA
>JANNLP010000201.1:0-2199 GCA_031396905.1 Gemmataceae bacterium | reverse complement strand
CCTGACTCACCAAGGCTTGATTGACCATCTCATAGTCGGAAAGGAAATCGAAACGAACTTCCCTCGACTACTGAGATCGCTTGTGGCTAAAATCAGCTCGCCTTAAAGCGCGTTTTTTGAACGCACTTTGACTGAATCTGGTCGAAATGATCTCGGCGGACTTACGCTCAACTTCTTTATCGTCGAGCAACTCCCGACGCTGCCGCCAGACACATACACCGAAAAATGTCCTTGGTCCAAGAAAGAAACCCTCGAACACTGGATCAGCGAGCGCGTGTTGAAACTCTCCTGCACGGCCGAGGACATGATTCCGTTGGCCAAAGCCTGCGGCTTCAAAGGATCGCGCGGCGATGGAGTGCACGTCTGGAAAGAAACGGAACGCGCCCAACTCCGCGCCGAACTCGACGCCGCCTACTTCCACCTCTACGGCTTCAAGCGCGACGACGTGGAATACATCCTCTCTACCTTCACGAACACCGGCCTAGCACCCGCAGACCAACGCCATGGACAACAATACCTTTGGCAGCGAGGCAGCACGGGTGAAATGATTTTGGAGGCGTATGATCGGTATGCAAAGTGAGCACGGGCAAATTGAACCGCATCGTCCTCAAAGCCCGACCGAGTCTGTCTAACGACCGAAGTTCTTCAACGTCTGTTTGAGTTGATCGAATGCCCGATCGACTTTTTTCATTTCGGACTTAAGCTGATCGGCTTTCACGTTAATCAGCGTGCCACAAACACATCTAATCTTGGTGTGCGTCCTGAGCCAGCCGATTGATTTTCTGTGCTTGCGGCCACAATGCCCACATGGGATCGGGATCACTCCCGCGTCAAGGATACCGGCCATGATTCCTCCTGCTTTTGGCGGTTAGTAAATCGACGTCACAAACTGTCTGCGAACGCTCGCCGTTTGGTTGCGTAACGGAACTTGACACGCTCGTTAATGAACGCACTCAGACCGCGACCTCGCTCAGCGAGTACTTTCATGTGCTCAATATTGTGCGCACCGGCACTTTGATAGGTGTAATCGTAGACCGAGCCGTCGTGAAAGCCGACGGCAATTGACTCGACGGTAATTTCGTACGTTCGGACGCCAGAATTGCCGCCAAGATTCCGATAGCGACATACCATGGTCCACCTCCTGTAGCGGTGAAATGAAACTCCTTTTCATGAAATGCCACACTGTGCCGATAGTTTCGACCGCAAAAAGTCGATGACGGCTAGTGTTCCGTGTCGCGCGGCGGGCAGGGATCGTTGCCAGGCGAAATCGTGTCCTTACTGCGAATTCGCCCCGTTAGTCCTTGTACGCTTAGTTCGCCACCGCCTTGATGCTTGAGCATATCTCGCGCGGCATTAATGGCTTCGCTTTGCGTTTGATGAACGCTCGACGCTTTGCCGGCATCGTTCCGCTTTTGCGCCCAACTCCCGTCCGGCCGTTGTGAAACGATCCTGTCTCTACCCTTACTCATGGCGATCTCCAGTGAGTGCGGAGGAAATTTATTGTTCTGATTGTTCGTCGACGTAGGAGCAAAGACAAGTCAAAGACAGAATTCGGATCAACCTTCTTCATTTCTTCAAAAACAATGCACGTGGTCCGAAGCGCCAGTTGACGGCATTTTGACCACGAGACGATTACGTTATCCTCTCAAGCGGTCGACAGGCCAACGGGCTTGAGCTTCTTCAGCCCAACGGGCTGCGAGCACTCAGCCCTGGGCAACGCCCAGGGTCGGCCACGCCATTGTTCATCAGTCTGAAGGACTGAGACACAATCTGTCAGCCATTCAGGCTGAATCGTATGATGGCGAGAACCTAGGGCGTTGACCTAGGCTGAGAGCTGTCAGTCCTTCGGACTGAAGAACAGCGCCGCCGCGAGCATGATGAAGCCCGCGAGAACTTTTTTGTGCTACCGCGCTGGACATCATCGATGTCGTAGTGTACAATTGTGTATATCGGCCTCCGGAGCCGATGAATTGACGCAAGCGGCGGGTTCGGATCCAGCCCGCCGCAGGCGTCAATTGCTGAGTTGATCCGTGAATCGAGTTGATTCCACAGTCGGAAGACCCACGCCGGAAGTGTTTTTCCAATGTGGAGTGAATGAGATTCATGGATGAGTTGGTGTCTGTTGAAAGGCGATGCCGCGGGACAACACGATCCGGCGTCACTGTCGCGTAAACAACCTCACCACCTACCCCCTCGCCA
>JANNLP010000285.1:0-8418 GCA_031396905.1 Gemmataceae bacterium | reverse complement strand
GCTCTCGGCCCAAGTGACCGTTCGAGATTAAGGTCGACAACAGCGATGGCGGACCCAACTAACAGACGGCTTCAAGAGCCGAGCCGGACGACGGCCTCACCATCGCGTCGGTCTATGCCTCACCATCGCGTCGGTCTATGCCACATCCCAGGACTGACATGGGAACCGAGTGGCTGTAAACAAGATACCAGCCGGTGGTTGAGCGCAGATACCACCGGGACTGATGACGACAAGTCATTTCGACCCCGGAGGGGTCGCAGCCTTCCGTGGCTAAAACGCTCTACATCTTCTTGATGTGCTCGATAATTCGATCCGTAAACGCGCTGGAGCTGGCGCCGGCTTCGGCTCCGTAACCGGTGAATTGCCGGGCGATGTCGTAGGTCACGTAGAGTTTGCCTTTGCCGGCTGTTTTCGCGGTTTCTTCGGCTTCGGCGAACGTCGCTTCCACGCCTTTGGTCACCAGGTCGGCGGCCTCGAACCATTTCATGTGTTCGAGCATGAGCGCACCGCTGAGTAGCACCGCGCCGGGGTTGGCCATGTTCTTGCCGGTGTACTTCGGGGCGGTGCCGTGCGTCGCTTCAAACATCGCAGCCTTGTCGCCAATGTTCGCGCCCGCGGCCAGGCCAATGCCGCCCGTTAATGCCGCCGCAGCGTCGCTGATGTAGTCACCGTTGAGGTTTGGCGTGGCAATGACGCTGTACTCGTCTGGCCGCAGTTGAATCTGTTGAAACATGCTGTCGGCAATGCGGTCGTTGATGAGCAACTTGCCTGCCGGCTTCTTGCCGCCGGCCGCCCACATTTCATCTTCTGTAATGATCTGATCGCGGAACTCGGCCTTGGCCATCTCGTAGCCCCAATCCTTGAACGCGCCCTCGGTGAACTTCATGATGTTGCCCTTGTGCATCAGCGTGACGCTGGGCAGCTTCTTGTCCAGGGCATACTTGACCGCCATGCGAATGAGCCGCTTCGAGCCGAAAGGACTCATCGGCTTGATGCCCAGGCCGGCCGTTTCCTGAATGTTTGTGTAACCCCATTCCTTCAACAGCGCGATGAGCTGCTTGGCCCGGTCGCTGCCGCTCTTGAACTCGACGCCGCAGTAAACGTCCTCGGTGTTCTCGCGGAAGATGACCATGTCCACTTTGTGGGCTTGTCGGTTCGGCGCATCAATGCCCTTGAAGTACTTCACGGGCCGAACGCAGGCGTACAGATCGAAGCGCAGCCGCAGATAAACATTGATGCTGCGGAACCCGCCGCCGATGGGCGTGGTCAACGGACCCTTCAATCCCAGCGAGTAATATTCAAATGCCTTGAGCGTATCATCCGGCAAATACAACTTGCGCTGCTCGTCTTCAGACAGCGTGGCCACCTGCGCGTCCGTCACATCCGGCTTGTACATGGCGCGAGCGGCATCGCCGGCGTGAACATCGAACCAGGCAATCTTGCGTTTGCCGCCGTACGCTTTCTGCACCGCCGCATCCAGCACGTTCACCGCACACGTGGTGATGCCCGGCGCCCCGCCGGCATCCGCCCCGATCCCATCACCTTTGAGCAGACAGACAATTGGATCATCGGGCATGGCCCATTGCCCATTAGCATCGACGGTAATGCGCGTGCCAGTCTTCGGCGCGGTCAGTTTCTCATACGCAGGAGCGCTCACGATACGGACCTCAATAAATGATCATGGCGATAGGGGAAGGTTAGGGTCACGGCTGGGCGTGTCAAGCAAAAGACGAACTCTTCTAAGCCGCTGCGAATCCACGTCGAGCTGACACTTCGACGCTCGCAAACTCGCTACTTCGTCGTAATGCTGTTGACGTTTTCGCCGGTGAGTTGGCCGGTGAGGCGGTTGTAGATGAACTTTTGGCCGGATGTGCCTTTGTTGGCTTGGCCGCGACCTTGAATCTGGGTGATCTTGGCTGGGCGGTCGGGCGCGCCCTGAAAAATGATCTGCTGTTTGCTTTCGTCGTACGTAATGATGTCGGCCTGGCCGTAAATGTTTTCAACTTGCACTTCCGCACGAATGCGCGCTTGAAGGACGTGAGACTTTTGCGGACCTTTGTCCTGGCTGAAGACATCCAGCTCTTCGCTTTTCAGATACAACGCACGCGGTGGCAACTTGGCGACCACGACGTTAAAGTCCTGATGCAAGGCCGGGTCGTCTTCGGGAATGTGCAACACCTCGACGTTCTTGCGGAACTGTGCCAAGTGTTTATCGTTGAACACAGTCAGCCGCTGGTTGTACCGCACCCAGGTCAGCTTGTATTCTTCGGCCGCCGGCGCTGATGGTGGCGGTGGCGCCTTCGACTTGCTGACCGGCTGCGCAATCGGCCCAGGCAACGCTTGATCGCTCTTCGGCCCCTTCTGGATGATGCGGACTTCGCCGGGACCCGGCGCTTCCATCCGCTGTTCGCTCTTGAACACTGCCAGTTCGTGCGACTCAATGCGTTGATAGCGCGTAATTGCGCCGTTTTCGCGCAGGCTATCGACCACGCTGACCGGCGGATCGCCTTCCTTGCCGGTGGTCTCGCAGACGACCTTTTCGACATTAGCCGTTTTCGTGTTAGACGTCGCAGCGCCGGGTTGTTGTTGATTCAGCCGTACCGGCCGATCCAGCGTGACCTGCATGCCGTGGCAAAGTAGCCGCGTATTCTCCTGGTCGGCTTGCACATGCCCCTGAAAGCGGGCCAGCGTGCCGTTAAAGTGCATCTCCTGCTTCCAGGTAATCAGCAACTCCGTCGGCTTGGCAAGCTTGTTGCCCTGAAAGTCGGTGGTGCTGAGCATCTTCATCGCGCCGGGGCCTTGGACCTCGGCAATGTTCTCCACCTGATGCAGAATTACCGTGGGGCCAAGCAAAGACAAGTCGGGCAGATGCACTTCAGCCGCCTTGTCGACATCGCCCGCGATCACCAACTTGTGCCCGGTGGGATAGCGAGTGACGTCCAACGTGTCGCCGTGCATATCCACCGGTTTTACCTGCGGCGGCTGCGGTTCCTGATGGACTTTGACCCGGCCCTCGCAATGCACCGTTTCCAAGTCCGTCAGCCCGTTCGAATGCGACAGCAAGATCGCTTGCACCGAGCGGGCCGACACAAGCAGCGGCCGCTTGGTATCGGTTTCGACGACCTTCGCCGGTGGTGCACCCTCCGGCGCGAGTGGTTGCACACCGGGCACAACTGTCGGCGTGGCCACGATTGTTGAGATGGGCTTCGCGCTCGGCGGCGCGTCTTTGAACAGCAAGACCAGTTGCTCAGTATCCGTAATCTTAAGTTCGGCCGTGTCGGCAGCGACGCGGCCCGTTACTTCCAGCCGGCGCGGCTTGACCTTTGGGTCACCGGGCCGCCCATCCTTGGCGTTCGGATCGGGTGCCAGCGTGAGCTTGATCTGTTCACCCGCCAATGACTGCTTGCGCTCGGGGTCTTCCACGGCCGCCGCACCTATTAGCGTGATGAGTTCGATTCCCGAAACAGCTTCCTTGCGGTACTGCATCTTGTCGCGCCAGACAGCGGTGAGCGTTCGCGGGCCGTCTTTTCCCGCTTGCTCGCCGGCGATATGGCCTTTGAAGTAACCGGCACCGTTGGCGAAGGCCTCTTGCGCGCCGCTCTTATCTGAATTGACCAGCACCAACTCCGGCGCATGAATCTCGTGGCCATCCTTCAGCGCGACGACTTCGGGCGCACCTTTGAGCGTCGTCTGCTTGGTCAACGCATCATGAAACAAGTCCTTGCAGTTGGCCTGCATGTTATCCGCCTGCGACGTCATCACAACGTATTGCCCGAATGCATGCACCCATTGCAGGTTGGACCCCGGCTCGTTCCTGGTTTGCGTCGGCGTGGCCGGCTTATGACCGAACTGTAGCTCCAGCGTTTCACAATCAAGCCGGTCGTAAAGTGTCACATCGTTTTTGACCATCGGTCGCACGATTTGCACAAAGCCAGGCCGATCCGTCGGTCCAATCGGCGGCCGCATAGCGAAGCGGGCCAAATCGGTCTCAACACCGATCTCATAGGTGAAGGCACCCGGCGTAGTGATCTGCACGTTGGACCGCTCACGAGTTGGAGTGTTTGCTCCGCCAGCGCGACCCGGTGCCAGAAACCCGCCGCCGGGATCAATCCAAATATCCATGGCCACCGTCTCGGGCAGCACGACCTTGCGCACGCCGGAAATAGCCGCGGTCTTGGGTTGGCCCTTGGCACGCGGCGTGGCGGCGGGTGTTGCCGCGGCCATCAGATAAATCTTCATGCCTTGAGCCGTCACCGTGGTCGCGCGCGGCGAGCCGCGCCGATCTGTCAGCTTCACGGCGGACGTGGTCTGAATCTGCGGCGGGCCAACATCCACAGGCGGTTCCGGCGTCGGCAACTCGCGATAATTCACTGGCCCCGCCGTTTCCATTGTCAGATCATCATCGAGTTCCGTTGTGCCGCGATTGTGCACACAGGTAATGCGATGGCACCGCGGATCGGGACTGAGCAGCGATGGATCGCTGACCAGATCGCAGCCGACAATGCGGCGCTTGCCGATCTCCGTGAGGTTCTTGGCTGGCTCGTCGAAGATCAGGTAGGCTTCGTCGCAGTGAACCGTGTATATCTCGGCGTCCTGACTCGGGCCGCGATCCTTCACCACAGCAATGCTGAACGGCTTAAGCCGGCAACGGCCATCTGGGTCGATTTTCACATCGTTCGTCGCCAGGATCACGCCGTTTTTTTGCAACTCAATCTTGTGGTTAAACGATGTCTCAATGCAGTTCGGACCGAATGCGCGCTGCAGGCGCACATCAATGGCTGCATCGCTGGAGCGAAAGATGAAGTCGGGATCCGTGGCGGCACGCTTTTCCAAGAAGGCAACCGGCAACGGCGGCAATCCATCGATGTGACCAAACACAAGTGAATAACAAGCGTACGCCGCCGTGACCAAGGCCACGCCGCCAAGCAATATCACCAATCGTCGCGGCGTCCACACTCTTGATCAACTCCGAAAATGAGCCGTACACGAAGTAAGCGAGTATGTTGTCTGACGGCTTACTTCGTACGCGGCTCTTTGCCTCATACCTATCCGCGTGCAGATAGCTTCGCGAAACCTTGCACGAGTTCGTCCCACTTCCCTTGTGCCTTCAGCACGACTTCAATGACTTCACGCACCGCACCTCGGCCACCGACGTTGCGCGTGACCATGTCGGCGACCGCTTGGATTTCCAGCGCCGCATCGCCGACGGCGAAGGCCGTGCCGGCACGATCAAACATCGGCAAGTCCGGCAGATCATCGCCGACCACGGCTACTCGTTCCGGCGTGATTGCCATCTGCTGCAACACCTCGGCGAAGGCCACCGATTTGTCGCGCACTTGTTGCATCACCGGATCGATACCCAACTCGGCCGCTCGCCGTTCGAGAGCCTTCGAGCCGCGGCCTGTCACGATGGCCGAGCGCTTGCCCGCCTTGCGCCACAGTGACAGGCCGGAACCGTCGCGCACGTTGAACGCCTGCAACTCCTGGCCCGCATCGGAATAAATCACGGTGCCGTCCGTGAGCACGCCGTCCACGTCAAGAATCAGGACATCGATATCGCGCAGACGATCGACGAGCGGAGGCTTCATGCGCTCTCCCGTCGTCGCATGGTTGCTGTTGTGCTGGCCGCATCGGCTCGAGTCGGCACGCCAATCAGGTCAGTCACGTCCAACATGCCGACGGGTCGATGCGAGCCATCGACCACGGGCAGTTCGCTGATCTTGTACGCCTTCATCAAGTCGAGGGCCGCTCCCACCCGACTGCCGACAATCACCGTGAACGGATCGCGTGTCATCACCTCGGCCACGGGTTGGTCAATCGCGGCATCGTTTCGTTCTTCAAACAACCGCGCCAGGTCACTGTCGGTGAACAGGCCGGCGAGTTGCCCGTGATCGTCAACGAGTATAACCGCCCCGGTACGCCGACCGGGATGCCGGCCGGCGACAAAGACTTCGCGCACGGTTTGCCGGGCCGGCGCGATCCGCAGTTCCATCCCCGTGCGCATCATCGCTTCGACACGGGCGAGCTTGAGACCGAGGCTGCCGGCCGGGTGGTACTTTGCAAACTGTTCGGCCGTGAATTGCTGCTCTTCCGCCAGCACACATGCGAGCGCGTCACCGAGCGCGATCATCACCGTGGTGGATGTGCTCGGCGCTAGCGCGAGCGGGCCGATTTCCTCGATGTGGCCATACACGATTGCCGCGTCGGCAAGTCGGGCCAGGGTGCCATGCGCATTACCCGTGATGCCGATCACGGCGGCCGATAGTTCGCGCAGTGGTCCGATCAATCGCACTAGCTCTTCACTCTCGCCGGAATGCGAGAACACCAGAATGACATCGTCCGGATGGACCATGCCCAAATCGCCGTGCAGCGCCTTGGTCGGATCCAATAAATAAGTGCGGGTTCCGGTGGAGTTGAAAGTGCTGGCGATCTTGCCGGCCACATCAAGCGATTTGCCAACGCCGCTTAGCCCGACGCGGCCCGTACACCGCAGCAGCAACTCGGCCGCGACGCGAAAGCTGTCATCCAGGCGGTCGGCCACCTCGCGCAGCGCCGCCGCTTCAGCGCGCAGCACGCGCCGGGCCACAGCCAATGGCGTGGCATCAAACGGCACAGTGGGCGGAACGGACATCGCGCCTCCTTGCGCGGCCGGGCTTGGTGGGCGACCATACACCGGATGCCCCGGATGCCCCGGATTGGCAATTGCAAGTCGATTGCCCCGAATTGACGATGCTCGGCCGAATTAACTACAAAACCACAAAGAAACAGGGAGAGATTGTGACTGACACGCCACCGGCAACCATTGGCTGCTCGCTCGACGCCATTGACACGCCGGCTTTGATCATTGATCTGAATGCCTATGAGCGCAATCTTGATCGCATGGCTGCGCAACTGGTCGGCCGACCCGTTCGCCTCCGCGCTCATGCCAAGACCCATAAGTGTGCTGTCATTGCCCATCACCAAGTGGCGCGGGGTGCCGTCGGCGTGTGCTGCCAGAAAGTCAGCGAAGCCGAAGCGCTGATCGACGGAGGTGTACGCGACATACTTGTCTCCAACCAAATCGTCGGTGCGAACAAGCTCGCACGGCTCGCGGCGCTGGCGAAGCGCGCCAACGTGGCCGTATGTGCCGACGACGCGGACAACGTGCGCGACATCGCGGTCGCCGCTCAACATGCCAATGTTCAACTACCGGTTTTGGTGGAAATCGATGTCGGTGCCGGCCGTTGTGGAATTGCACCGGGCCGGCCCGCGCTCGAGTTGGCACAGTGCATTGCCGCCGAGCCATCGCTGCGTTTCGCCGGGATTCAGGCGTATCATGGCAAGGCCCAGCACGTCTACGACGAAGCTTCACGTCGCAATGCCATTGATGCTTCCATCCAACTGACTCGTGATACCGTGCAACTTTTGAATCAAAATGGACTCATTTGCGATGTAGTCACCGGGGCCGGCACTGGTACCTTTGCCTTCGAGGCCGTCAGCGGCGTGTACACCGAATTGCAGGCCGGCTCGTACATCTTCATGGACGCCGACTATCGCCGCGTGGCCGGCTGCCCTCAAGAATTCGAGCACGCGTTGTTTGTCTTGACGACGGTGATGAGTCGGCCAACGCCGAACCGCGCCGTCTGCGATGCCGGTCTGAAAGCGCACTCGATTGATTCAGGCTTGTCCATCGTGCATGGCCGCCAGGATGTTGAATACGTCAATGCCTCCGACGAACACGGCACATTGCGATTGGCCGATGGGGGCCAACTTCGCCTGGGCGAAAAGCTCCTGTTGATCCCGGGTCACTGCGACCCCACCGTGAACTTGTATGACCAATACGTCTGCGTCCGCCGCAACCGCGTGGAGGCCATTTGGCCCATCGTGGCGCGAGGAGCAGTGTGGTGAATTGGATATGTAGTTGAATCTCCCGTGTTTTTCGGGTACAGTCGGCAACTTCCTATGAGGATGCGCGATGACCATCGGCCGCGGCGAAGGCACGGGTGTCGACTTCGAAACGGCTCATGGTCGCGATTGGCCGAGCGTGCGACAGTTCAATGTGTTCCTGGAAAATCGTGTCGGGGCGTTGCTCGAATTGGTGCGCCGCTTTGAAACCACTGATGTTCGCATCATCTCCATTACCATCATCGACACGTCCGATTGCGCGATCATTCGACTGGTGCTCAGCGATCCCGAACGAGCTTACGAGATTCTGAAAGCCGCCAAGTTGATGTTCACAGAAAGTGATTTGCTTGTGGTCGGTTTACCGGAGGGTCGCCAACCAATCCTACGAATCTGTAAGACGCTGCTCACCGCCGAGATCGGCGTGGACTATGCCTATGCACTCCTGGCCGGCCCGGACAGCGACCGCGCATTGGCCATGCACGTCGAAGACCACGAAACCGCCGTGCAACTATTGAAGCAGGCGGGCTTCCGGCT
>JANNLP010000122.1:0-9665 GCA_031396905.1 Gemmataceae bacterium | reverse complement strand
GGTGATGAGATCCGTCGGCTTGTACAACTCGACCAGTTTGTCGAAAGCGATGTCCGAGGCCACGCACGGCGGGCATTGAGCCCCGGTGAAAAGTTCCAACAACATGGTCCGGTTGCCGCCGTCCTTGCGCCCGGCGTAAGGCTCAATCTTGAAGTCGTGCTTGGTCGCGTACTCCGCGTCTAACTTCAACTCAAGCGTTTCCAGCCTTGCCGCGATGGGTTTTACATTCGCGCCATTGCCGGAAGCATAGACGAGCGTGGTCAGTGCCCGGACCAGTTTCGCAGGGGGGCCATTGGGGCCAAGTTCCTTATCAGCTTGCCGGGCCAAGTCGGCGGCCACGGGATAAAGAGCCGGAGACTGCAACGCCGCTTCGGCCGCTTCCAATTGCGTTTGCAGGCGGTACTTCGCGCCGTATTCGCCGGCGACCTTCAGCGCTATCTTGGCCCAATTTCGAGCCTCCGCCTCGGTGGCCTCGTTCTTCGCGGCTCCGCGCAATAACATCACTGCCGCATCCATGGCCGCGGGATGGTCGCCATGATCGGCGATGACCTGCCGCAGCTTTTCCATCCGCACGCTCTCAATTTCCTTTTGTTTTTCTGTCAGTTGCTTCTGCAGGTCTTTCTTTTCGTCGTCTTCCTTGGCAGCCCGCAGCTTGACGAAGAGTTGATTCATGCTGACCTGCATCTTGGCAAGTTCTTCCATGGGAGCGGGTGCCGTCTTTCGGATTTGCATGGAACGCGGTTCGAGCTTATCGTCTTCAGTCCAAAGCAGTTTCACGGGCGTGACCCGACGATCGTCGCCGATTGTTCCTTTACCGTTCTTGCCATCCTGCATGACGACGTCCACGGTCGAGTTGGTCGTGCCGCGCTGCACCATAATCGTAACGACGCCGTTGGCCACCGTGGCCGACTTGATCTTGATCGCCCGGGCTTCGTTGGTCTTGGTGATTTCCGGCGCGACATACTTCGCCGACCAGGTCGTCCCGTCTTTATCGAGATTGAAGATGCACTCCACGATATCGACTTGTGGATTGCTGACGGCGATCAGTTTCCAGTTGCCCGGTTCAGGGTCAACCGCCTTGGCTGGAACTGCATAGCCGCACCACGCGGACAAGACTAAACATGCCACGATGCCACGCATGGGAATCTCCCGGGTTGAACGAACGGGCGTTGCCATTGATGCTATGCCAACAGGTGTGCCGTGGAAACGATGCGGGACAAAATGAGAGAGCAATAACAAAAACACCGGCCGCGAAAACGGCCGGTGTCGAAGGTTTATGGTCCAATTGCTCCCGCGCTCAGATCGACCCGCCGAAGCGGAGCCGGAACTGGATGAAGTCGCTGGCCGCCACCGCGCCGTCGTTGTCGAAGTCAAACAACTGGAACGGCGGTGAGCTGTTGCCGAGGGCGAGGCGGAATTGGATGAAGTCGTTGGCCGCCACGTTGCCATCGCCGGTGTAGTCGCCAAAGATCCGGAAGATCTTTGCGGCATCCAGCGGGGCCGGCGAGGCCGCCTGGTCAAATATGAAATCGCCGCCGGCCAGACCGCCGGTGATTCCCGCCGACAAGACGTGGAGGGCATAGCGACCATCTGCCAGCGACGTGGAGTTGACCGACCCCCCGATGAAGGTCAGCGTCACGACCGTGCCTGGTCCCGTGTTATCGACACTGGCGGCCAGCGTCACAGAGCCGCCGCCAACTTTGTCGAGTGTGAATGCCGCTTCCGGCGTACCGGTAAACGTCACGATGGAGCTAAACGTGATGGCCACGTCCGAAACGTAGGAGCGTTGGGCCTTGTCCACCGGCGTGAGTAACTTCGAGTTGATGCCTACACCTGTCACCGTGGCGGACACCGCCTGAATCTCGAATGCACCAATGTCGGCCGTACCGCTGGTCACGCGGACGAAACCAACGCCGCGCTGATCAGTGGTCAACGCAGCCACATTGCTGCCGGCATTGATCGCCGGGCTGCCCGCTTTGAGAGCCATCGTTTGTGTTGGCCCGCCATTGCTGGCCAACACATCCAGCAACGGGTCCAGTGGCGAAACCTTCGTGCCGGTGAGGTTGCCCGCGCCGGTCAGGACGAAACCGGTATCGGCCACGCCAATCAGGCTCTTGTTGGCGACGACGAGATTCTGGGTGGAAATGTCAGGGTTATTGCCGGTGTTGCCGGCGACAATCGTGCTGTCGAAGTTGATTTGGGCGAAGTTGGATAACGCACCGCCCACGCTGAGCCGCCAGGCGACCCCGCCACCGGAATTGCCCTGTGCCGCGGAACCATTGGGGGCCGAATTCTTGCTGATGGTGGAGTTCTGAATGAATGCGGTTCCCTGAAGTGACGAGGTAAAGACAATCGCCCCGCCGTGGTTCAGTGCCGTGTTGCCCGTAAAGGTGCTGTTGCGAACAATGAAACCTGCGCCGTTAATACGGTTGCCGAAGCCGATGCCGCCACCGCCGTTGGTCCCATTGGCGACGTTTCCTGTGAAAGTAGTTCCGGTGACTAACAAGCTACCGCCATAGTTGTGGTAGATGCCGGCACCTGATCCCGTCGATGTGTTGCCGGAAATCGTGCTGTTCTGAACGACCACGTTGGACGTGTTGCGGTTGACGGCGATGCCACCGCCGAAACTCGCCGTCGAGTTGTTGCTGATCGTGCTGTTGGTAACCGTGAGGTTACCGCCTTCCTGGATGAAGATGCCGCCGCCCGTCAGGTTTCCGGTGATCACGCTATTAGAGACCGTGACATTTTCGTCGAAGAAGAGTATGCCGGCCCCGGTCGCGATGGCACCGCCGGAAATCGTCAGGTTATCGAACGTCACCGGGAATTGGCCCTGGCCCATGACTCGGAAGACCCGAAGTGCTCCAGCAGTTCGAGCCACTTTGGTGGAAGCACTGCTGATGCCCTGAATCACCAGACCATCGGTAATGGCCAATTCCGCGCCTGTGATCGATACGGTGTTAGTGACGCCGGGGAACACCGTTGGATCGAAAGTAATGGTGTCCACGCCCAGGGATGCGTTGGCGTCAAGAATGGCCTGCCGCAAGCTATCAGCACCGGCGTCAGCACCGTTCTTGACCGTGATGGTTTTGCCGATGGCCGAACGGAAATTGCCGAAGTCAAGGTCAGCAACAGTGACGGCATTGGCTGATGTATCTGTCACCTGACCGGCCTTGAGTGTGACGGTGTAAACGCCGTTGGTATCGTTGGCAAACACACCGTTGGGTGCCGCAAAAGTGTACGTGGCGGTGATGCTGCTTCCCGATCCGGATGTCAAGACGCCAGTTGGGGAAACCGGCGTGAGGCCGAAGAACCCACCTTTGACAGTAATGTCATTCACATCGATGGTTGTTCCGTCAACTCCAGTCTTATCCGTGTAGGTGACGACCACATCGAACGTCGTCGCGCCACCCACCGTGACTTCCGCGGGCAACGTCACCGCGGCTGTCGGCAAGTCGGCGGCAGTTTGTACTTCAAACGCCCCGATGTCCGTGCGGGTGCCGACAGTTCGATTGAATCCCGTACCCCGTTGGTCCGTAGTGAAACCAAACGGATTGGAACCATTATCGATGGCCGCGCTTAGTGGCCCCAGCGCAATCGTCTGTGTCAGACCACCGTTGCTGGCGAGAGGCTGAAGGTCGAGGTTCGCGCCAATCAAGTTGTTGCCGCGATCGAAATAAGTGCCCGCCGCGATATTGGTGAGTACGCCAATGGCGCTGAACTTCGCGCCCAGCAGGCCATTGGCGACGGTGCCAATGTCGCTGGCAGCGGCCAGGCCCAGGTTGTTGTTGCCGGAAACGATGGTGCTTTCCAACTCAATAATCGCGCCGCCATACTGTGAACTGATGCCGCCGCCGGCGCCGCCGCCCACGCCGAAGGCGTTGGATTCGTTTCCGGTAATAGTGCTATTTTGGATGGTTAATACACCGCCGACTTGCCCTCCGGAAATGACCGATCCGTTATTCATAATGGCGCCGCCGCGGCCGCCCGACTTGTTGCCAGTGAAAGTGCTGTTGCGAATGGTCCAACCGAATTGCCCCGGTGCGCCACCGAACATGATTGCGCCGCCGAACGAATTGACCGTTCCGGCCACGTTACCCGCCATATTGCCGCTGAAGGTCGAATTGGTCACCAAGAGATCGCCGCTGATTGTGGCAATGGCACCGCCCGAGTTGATTTCAGCCGCATTGTTGGTAAACGTGCAGCCGTCAACAACGAGATTGACCGTCGTCGTTGTTCGAATGGCACCGCCAGCGAACGTGTCAACGCCTGTGTTCTTGTTGTTGGTAAACGTGCACCCAATGAGCGTCAGCGAACCACCCGATCCGTTGACCGCGATGGCACCGCCACCCGCCACCGTCCGGTTGTTGTTGAACACGCAGTTGGTGAAGGTGACAAATTCGTCGACGATGAGTACCGCGCCGCCGCGGGTCGTGCCGTCGAGCGTTTCCGTGTTGGCGGCATTTTGCAGCGTCATCCCGCTGAACTTGGCGGTGACGTGCGAGCCAGTAACGACATTGGTGATGCGGAAAATACGCTTGCTGCTATTGCCAGCCGCGTCAATGACCACGTTGGCAGGGCCCAATCCCGTAATGGTCACATCGTTGTTGATCTGAATCGCGCCCAGTGTCAGTGCGATGGTGGACGAGCCATTGAAAACGGTCGGATCAAAGGTGATGACATCCAAGCCGGCCACGGCGTTCGCCGCGAGAATGGCTTCGCGAAGACTCAGTTTCGTGTCAGTATCAGTTGTTTCATCATTGGTTGCGTTGACGACCAGCGAGAGTGGCGTGTTGACGCGAAAGCTGCCGAGTGTCCCGCCGCCGACAAAAGTTGCACCGGTGTCGGATACCTGGCCGCTCTTAATTGAGATTGTGTAAATGCCGTTGTCCGCGCCGTTCCATGTTCCACCCGGCGGCGTGAATGTATATGTCGCCGTTCGCGGCGTGCCATCGCCACCTGGCGGAGCGACTTTGACCGTGGCTCCCACCGAAAATCCGCCCGGCCCGGTGACCACAATGTCGTTCGCGTCTACCGTTGACACCATAATGGCCGTGTCGTCCACATACGTTACGGTGAAATCATAAGACGCGCCGCCGACGGTGGTGACGTCGGCAAACGGTCCGGCAATGCTGACCGGGTTCAAACCGTTGGAATCGACCGCGCCGATGTCGGCAATGCCGCCGTCGGTGCGTGAGAAGCCGGTGCCGCGCTGGTCAAAAAGCAACGAGCCTGGATTGGTCCCGGCGTTGATCAAGACGCTGCCGGCACCGGGAAGATGCGTTTGCGTTGCACCGCCGTTGCTCGCCAAGGTTCCGAGCGTCAGCGTCGCGCCGATCAAATTGCCGCCGAGGTCGTTGAACGTACCCGCTGCCCCGGTCTTGCTGCCGATGGCGCTGTTTTTGGTGTTCAGGGCCCCGCTTTGCGAGAAGTCGGGAAGATTGCCGATATTACCCGCGACAATGCTGCTTTCGAGATTGATGTCGGTGAAGACCACGCCCGTGATGGCGATGCCGCCGCCACTCGTCGAGCCTGGGCTGGCAGACGGCGCGAGGGAGCGATTGCTGGTGATCGTCGAATTCTGGATCTTAAACGAGTTGTAAACGGAGCCGGACGACCGGAAGAGGATACCGCCACCATTGAAGTTCGCGAGATTGTTCGAGATCGTGGTGTTCGAAATCAAGATGTCATTGAATGACCCGACAAAGTAGACGCCGCCGCCGCCGGAGTAAGTTTGCGTCGCACCGCTTGATGTGTTTCCCGAGATTGTACTGCTGTCGATGGTGACCTTGCCGTTGACGAAATAGACCCCGGCCCCGCTGAAGAAGGAACTGTTGCCGCTCACGGTGGAGTTCTGGATCAGCACGGTCGGGCCGTTGTTGGCAAATACGCCGCCAGCGTCACCAAATGTCCCAGTTGTCGTATTGTTGCTGATGATCGAATCGATGATGGTCAGCGTGTTGCCGCCAGCTAAAGCGACGCCGGCACCATCGTTCTCCGATGTATTGCCGGTGATGATCACGTCAGTGAGCGAAACGGCGTCATCTTCGCTGAAGATCGCGCCGCCGCGATCGGCAGCAGCGGCTCCGGTCCGCTTGGCATCGGTCAAGGTCATACCCGACAGTGTCAACGACGCAATGCCAGCGCTTTGCGTGTGGAAGATTCGGCCCGCTTTTCCGCCGTTGACGGTCAGCACCTTGGATCCGAGGCCGACAATTGTGACCGCGTCGGTGATGAGCAACTCGCCGCCAAGAAGGATTGTCTTGCCGGACAACGAGCCGTCGAAAGTGATCTTATCATTGGTGTCGGGTGACGTGTTGGCATCAAAGATCGCCTGCGTCAGACTTCCCGGACCCGAGCCGGCATCGGTAGTGACTACGAACGTTTGAGTGATCGCGGACAGAAACTGGCCCACGTTGCCGTCAAGAACCGCGTTGGCGGAGGTGTCGGTGACTTCGCCAACATTCAACGCTACGGTAAACACGCCGTTGTCCGATACATCCCATGCCCCAGTACCGACGTTGTCCGGAGCGTTGAACAAATAGTTGGCCGTCACGGTTGTGCCAGAACCAATCGTCGAAACACTAATTGGCGAGGGACTGGAGACGCCGCTACCACTCAGCGAAACGTCGCCCACACCGATTGACGTCAAATCGATGGCAACGTCGTCGGTGTAGACAACGGACACCGTGTAAGTACTGCCACCCGCTGTTGTTTGCGTCGGTAATTTTGCAAACGCGGTCGGCGCACTGGTCCCATCAGCCGATTCAACGGAGCCAATATCCGTACCGGTACCGACGACTCGCGGGAAACCCGAGCCGCGTTGATCATTGGGGAGCGCGGCAGGGTTGGCACCGATATTGCGCAGAGGACTGCCGGCACCGGGCAAATGAGTCAGCGTCGGACCACCATTAGTGTTCAGTGCGCCAAGGTTGAGTGCTGCGCCGACGGCAAGATTGCCACCCAAATCGTTCATGGCATAACTACCGAAGCTGCCGATGGCGCTATTCCCAATGTTGACCGGCAAATTGCTGTTCAAATCATTCGAACTTGCCGCAAAATTGCCGGCGACGACTGAGCTTTGCAATGTCAGCGTGTGTCGACCGGCGAATGCCAGAATGCCGCCACCATTGGCGATGGCGCTGTTGTTGGTAATCGTGCTGTTCTGAATGTTGATGTTGCCGAACGCGACAGCAATGCGAATACCGCCGCCGTCGGTCGTGGCGGAGTTTCCTGAGACCGTGCTATTGCGCAAGTTAAATCCAGTGCCGATCGCGGTACCCGAAATAGAAATGCCGCCGCCACCAGCGGTCAAAGACTTATTACTGGAGATCGTGGAATCCGTAATCGTGGTTTGAACAAAGCCACCGACGGCAATACCGCCGCCATTGCGCAGGGTCGAGTTGTTATCCACCGTGGTCGTGGACATGTTGAAGATGGTCATGAGATTGGCGGCCCCGGCCACCGCAATCCCGGCACCGTCCCCCGTCGAGCCGCCATTCGTATTGCCCGATACAGTACAACCGGACAAGGTCAGTGAGGAATTACCAGTGGTACCAGCAAAGTAGATGCCGGCACCGGCGAAGAGGGCCGCATTGGCGATATTGTTTGTGATCATCGTGTTTGTGAAAATGGCGTTCACCGCACTGACGGAATAGAATCCACCGCCCTGGCCGATGGCATTGCCGCCCGTGATGATGCTGTTTTGTACGTTCAACGTACCGGCCGCTTCGACGTTGATGCCCGCGCCATCGCCGAGAGCCAAAATCGTCTTATTGTTTGAAATCGTCGAATTGAGAATTGTCAGCGATCCGCCAGCCGCATTCTGCGTGACACCGCCGCCTTCGTCGGCCTGGTTGTTGTCGATCACGCAGCTATCAATCGTCACATTTTCATCGTGGTTGTAAATGCCGCCGCCGTCAGCTCCGCCTGTTAAGGTGGATACCGCCTTGCCATTCTGGATCGTCATGTTTTTGAACGACACGACGATTTGCGAGCCGGCTTTCTCAACGTGAAACACGCGGTTGATCGTGGCACCGTCGATGGTGACATTGCCAGCACTGGTGCCGACGATCGCGACGGAATCGGAAACCAGTTGCTCGGCAGTGTTCGCAATCAATTGCGGAGTCGAGAAGAGTACGGAGTCAAATTGAATGGTGTCGACGCCATAGGCACCCACACCAATCACGTCGGCATTGATGTTGGCGTCGCCGTTGGCTGACTGCAACGCTTCACGAAGCGTCACAAGGCCATCGACGGCGACCGTGTCGCCAATATCCGTAACGGTGATGACGGCCGGGGCGAGCCGATCTTCCAGGTTGGTGACCCAAAGGCTGCGGCCAAGGCGCTGCGGCCGACGGCTGGCGGTCTTGCGGTTTTTGGTGTTGCGATTGGAAAGCGATCGGGAAAACCAGCGGACCATGGTGTAGCACCTTTGAGGTTGATCGGCGAAGGTGGATGTTCAGAGGCGACGCGAGTCATGCTGAGTTTACGTATCGTATCGCTGCCGCACCACCGACGCAAGCATAAACGGCATATCTTTTCCGGTTTTAGCGGTGTTAACACGTAGCTGGAAACGCCAAAAGACTGCACATCCGATTCGTCCGTTACGTTGCTCACGAGTGGGTAGGGGCTTGCCGCTGGCGTTCCGTCCGGCATAAGGTACGATGGTGGCGGTACTTCTTGCGCACGCCACCTCGCCCGGCTTGCGCCGACCGTGATGCCGTCGGGGGAGACGGAACCTATGCCTCTGGCGTTGAATATCGGCAAGTGCACCTTGCTTGGCAATTATCGCGAAAACAACGAGGACTCCATTGAGTCCAAACAGTTTCCCGATATGACCGTCTGCATTGTCGCCGACGGCATGGGTGGCCAGGCGGCCGGCGAGATCGCCAGCAAGAAAGCCATTGAGATTGTCCCCAAAGAACTTCGCAAGGGCCTCACTCCGGTCGCCACTTCGGAAGACGCCAAGACGATCATTCGCAAGTCCATCGTGCAAGCCAACGATGAAATCATCTCGATGGGCGCGCTCGATAAAGACCTCAAGAACATGGGGACCACCATCGTCACGGCCTTGTGGCGAAAGGGCAGCGAGTTGCTCATCGCCGGCGTCGGCGATAGCCGGGTGTACATGATTCGTGCCGGGGCGATCACGCAACTTACCGTGGATCATTCCCTGGCTGAAGCGCTTGTGCAGGCAGGCACCATTTCCCGCGAAGAAGCCCGCGAACACAAATTCAAGAACGTGTTGTGGAAATATCTCGGCAGCCGGGAAGTCGGCGAAGGCCCGGATGTTCATGCGGAAACCATTCAGGCCGGCGACCGCTTTATCATGTGCAGCGATGGCTTGTCGGGCGTCTGCAGCGACCAGCAGTTGCTCGAGTTCTGCCAGGCCAACCCGGATAGCCAGGCCTGCGCGGATGGCCTCGGCCAATTCGCACTCGACAACGGCTCCCGCGACAACGTCTCCACCATCGTTATCGACGTGATCGACGCGAAGTAACTTCTCCTCCTTTGTGCGGACTTTGTGCAAATGTGGTTGCCCTTAAGATTAACCACGAAGTCGATTCGCGTCGGACCAGCAGGAGGATGAGGCCAGGCAGGAGTTCGATCACCGTCAGCCAGATGCGGGAGGCGAAGACGAGCCATGCTTCCCCTTCCCTGACTCC
>JANNLP010000120.1:0-15811 GCA_031396905.1 Gemmataceae bacterium | reverse complement strand
GCACGGACTTGGCCGCGGCCATCTATTCCCACACGCGTTCCAATGGATTGACATTGCTCGCCGATCGGATGGACCACTTCGGTTCGGCCGCCGTGAACTTCCTTATCCCGGCCGGCTGTGTTTACGACCCGCCCGAACGGGCCGGCATCGGCACGCTGCTCAGCGACATGATCACGCGCGGGGCCGGCAGCCGGGATAGCCGGGAACTTTCTCTGGCACTCGACAACCTCGGCCTTGATCGCGGCGAAAGCGTCGGCTCGATGCACATGCGCTTTTCGGGCGCGACCCTGGCCCGCAATCTACCCCAAGTATTGGAACTTTACGCCGACATCATTCTGCGGCCGCATTTGCCTGAAGATGAACTTGAACCGGTGCAGATGCTGGCGCTGCAAGACCTGCAAGCGTTGGAAGATGAACCACGGCAAAAAGTGCTGTTGGAACTGCGGCGAAAACACTATCCGGCACCACTCTCCAATGATCGCCACGGCACGGCCGAAGGGATTCAAGCAGTGACGCCGGAGATCGTTCGCGATCACTATCAAAAGCTGTTCGCGCCGAATGAGACCGTCCTTTCGATTGCCGGTAACATCGAATGGGAGCCGCTCAAAGCTCAGGTTGAGGAGCTTTTCGGCGACTGGAAGCCCGGAGCTACGCCGGCATACAAGCTCGGCAAGATTCCCGGCGGTAAGGCGCATCTTGAAAAGGACACGACGCAGACCCAGATCGGCATTGCTTATCCCAGCGTGCCGTTTGGTCATGTCGACTATTACGCGGCGCTGGGCGCGGTCAATGTCCTCAGCGGCGGCATGAGTTCGCGGCTGTTCACTCACGTGCGCGAAGAGCGAGGCTTGTGCTACAGCGTGTGGGCCAGCTATGCGACCTTCAAGGATCGCGGCAGCGTGCTGGCCTATGCCGGCACCACGACAGAGCGGGCACAGGAGACGCTGGATGTCACGCTGCGCGAGCTGACGCGGCTGGTCGATGGCGTCGAAGCCGATGAAGTGGACCGCGTGCAGGCTGGGTTGAAGTCGTCGCAGATCATGGCAGAAGAATCGACGAATTCACGGGCCGGCACCCTGGCTTCCGATTGGTATTACCTGGGCCGCGTGCGTAGCTTCGATGAAATCAAGGCCGCCATCAACGGCTTGACGCCGGGCAAAATCATGGATCATCTGAAGCGCTTTCCCGCCAAGGACTTCACGATTGTGACGCTCGGGCAAAAGGCGCTGGAAATCAAAAACTAAACTTCCGTTGAGAATCGCAATGTTTCACAATCACAAGCTCCCCAATGGTCTCACCATCATCGGCGAGACCATTCCGTCGGCCCGTTCGGTCGCCATCGGTTTCTTCGTTCGCACCGGCTCGCGCGATGAGTCACCGGAGGAAGCGGGCTTGTCGCATTACCTCGAACACATGGTATTCAAGGGCACGCCACGGCGCTCGGCACTTGATGTGAACAAGGATTTCGACCGCATCGGCGCGAACTACAACGCTTTCACCAGCGAAGAAAACACCGTGTTTTACGCCTCGGTGCTACCCGAGTATTTGCCGCAGGTGTGCGACATTCTTGCCGACATTCTCCGGCCCAGCCTGCGCGATGACGACTTCAACATGGAGAAGAATGTCATCATCGAAGAGATCGGCATGTACGATGATCAGCCGAATTGGGCCGCCTTCGACAATGCCAAACGGCACTACTTCCGCGATCACCCGCTCGGGCCAGCCGTGCTAGGCACCGTGGACAGCATCAAGGAAATGACCCGCGAGCGGATGCACAATTATTTTTCGCGCCGCTACGTGGCGCCCAACGTCACAGTGGTGGCGGCCGGCAACTTCGAATGGGCGCAGCTTACCGAATTGGTGGCCAAAGCATGTGGCGGCTGGGAGTCTGGTCCCATTGGCCGCACCAACACCCGCCCGGCAGTCGGCCCCGGCACGCTCAAGGCCGTGACCAAAGACAAAGTGGTCCAGGAACATGTCGTGATGATCGCTCCGGCGCCATCGGCGAATTCACCGATGCGGCATGCCGCTGATTTGTTGGCGATGGCCGTCGGCGACGACTCCGGCAGCCGGCTCTATTGGGAACTTGTCGATCCTGGCCATGCCGACTCGGCCGACACAAGTTTCCACGAATACGAAGGCACGGGAGTCTTCTACACCAGCTTCAGCGGCGAACCCGCCAAGGCCAAGGACAACCTGGCCACCGTTCGTAAAGTGCTGGCGGAAGTTCAAAAGAGCGGCATCACCGCCGAGGAGTTGCACCAGGCCAAAAGTAAGGTGCTCTCCCGCGTGGTCCGTGGCAGCGAACGCCCGATGGGCCGCATGTAGAGCCTCGGCATGGCGTGGACTTATTTAGGCACTTACCGCAGCGTCGATGACGAATTAGAAGCCTTCGAAGCCGTGACGCTCGAAAGCATGCGCGAAGTGCTGAAAGCGTTCCCGATTGACAATGCGACGGTACTGGCGCTGGGGCCGCTGGACGGGATTTGACCTTCACTCCGCCCCAAACTTGTAGATTGTCGTCTGCCGGTACGTCTTCGTCGGCACCAGCACGGGCGACATGAACTCGGGGTGGTTCACTGCATCTGGAAATAGTTGGCACTCCAGACACACGCCGCCATATTGTTTGTAGATCGCGCCGCCCTTGCCAATGTTTTTGCCGTCAAGAAAGTTGCCTGTGTAGAGTTGGATTCCGGGTTCTGTGGTGTACACCTCCATCGTGCGGCCCGACTTCGGATCTTTCAATTTGGCGGCAAGCGCCGGCCATTTGCGGCCCGGTGTGATGATGTAATTCAGATCAAATCCAATTGGCTCGCCGCCGGCGGCTGACAGATCCTTGCCCAGCGGCTTGGCTTTAGTGAAGTCGAACGGCGTGCCCTGCACGGGTCGCATTTCGCCAGTGGGGATCAACGTGCCATCCGCAGGCGTGTATTTGGCCGCCATCAATTGCAGCTCGTGGCCGAGGATGTCGCCGCTTTCGTGACCGGCAAGGTTGAAATAAGCGTGCTGCGTCAAACTTACTGGTGTGGCTTTGTCGGCTTTGGCTTCGTATTCGATCTTCCATTCATTCGCAGGCGTCAGATAGTAGGTCACGCTGATGTCGAGATTGCCGGGGTAGCCTTCCTCGCCGTCGGGGCTGCGATAAGTGAACTTTACGCCGTTGTCGGAGACGTATTCACCTTTCCATACGCGCTTGTCCAAACCCTTCGCGCCGCCGTGCAGAGAGTGCGGGCCGTTATTGGTCGCCAGCGTGTATTCCTTACCCTCGACAGTGAACTTGCCTTTGGCAACGCGGTTGCTCACGCGCCCAGTGATGCAGCCGAAATATGGATGCCCGGCCAGGTAACCGAGCAAGTCGTCGAAACCCAACACCACGTCGGCTTTCACGCCAACCTTGTCCGGCACGTGCAACTCGCGGATGATGCCGCCGTAGCTGAGGAACTTTGCTGTGATGCGGCCGTTGCTCAGTTCAAACTCGAACACCGGCTGACCATCGGCACTGCCGACTTGGCGAGGTTTGGGCGAGTCGGCGGAGGCGGCCATTGCGAACAACAAGATGCAGACGATTGCGATGGACTTCATGACGACACCTCCAGGGCTTGGGGTACATCGTACGCAATCACGATTCACCCGGCTGGCCTTTACAGCGATTGATCGTGGCGTTATTGGACCTGTTGGTTCAGGGAGGATCGGCAGATGCGATATGCGCTCATGGTAGTGTCGGCGATCGCGTTTGCCGGGTGCATCGAGACCGACGATCCGGCCATGAGCTACTTCCGCCGGCCAGAGCCACTCGAAATGATGCCGGCGATCAGCGCGGCATCGACGGAAACGGCAACCCGCGTCGATGCCATGGGCAGGCGATTGCTTGCCGCCAACCCGCAGATCGGCGCCAAGCCAATGTTCCACACGGTGGGTGCGCCGCATGTCGAAGTGTTCCACCGCGGGACCAGCGAGGTGTTCGTCACCGAGGGACTGGTCAAACAATGTTCATCGGATGGCCAATTGGCCGCCGTCTTGTGCGTCGAACTGGGCAAGATGATCCGCGAGCGCGAAGCCAGCGTGCCCAGTGTTGTTCGCACTGGCAATTCTCAGCCGCCAATGGATGACCGGCTTGGGCTTGATGATCACTTTGGTGGTACCACCGATAGTGCGAACTGGAAAGATGCTGTCGAGTATGACAAGCAACGTAAATCGCAGAACAAGCGGCTGCGCCTGCCGGAGCCAACACTGCTAGCTCGCGATTATCTCGGCAAGGCCGGCTTTGATCCGCAGGAACTGCAAACCGTACAGCCGCTACTGCAAGAGGCCGCCAACAAGATGCTCATTGAAAAGCAGATCGCAGTGCCGCAGAACCCGCCTTCGAGCGGGCCGTTTTAACGAAAAAACAAGCGGCGAAAGTCTGGAGACTCTCGCCGCTTGCAAGTTGTTTTTGCGAGTCGATTGAAAACTAGTTCTTGACGACCGCGTTGGTGAACTGCGCGTCGGTCAGGTTGACATCCGTGGTCTGGCCGGCGCGAACATTGACGACCTGGGTGGCCTTCAGCGTCTTGCCTTCGCGAACGATTTCGGCCGTGAGCGTGTAGCTCATGTCGCTGCCGGTCGGCAGGGCTGGCGTCGTGAAACGACGGCTGGCCGCGGTCGACGTGGTGGCAGTGCCGTCGAAGGTCAACTTGGCGTCGGCGGGAAGATTGACGAGAACGGTAGCCGGTGCGGACGCGGGAGCCGCGACCATCACCATACCGCCATGAGCGTAACCGGTGCCAGCCATGGTGCCGCAGCAACCACAAGCGGAAGAAGCGACATAGCCGGTGCAGCCACTGCCGCCGTAGCAGCTTTGACCGCCCCAACAGCCGCCGCAACCATTGCCCCAGCCGCCGCCGCAGCCATTGCCGCCTCGGCAACCGCCACGAAGGCGTCCGCCGCCGAACAAGCGACCGCCCGAGCCGCCGCCACAGGCATAGCCACCGCCGCAGCTATAGCCACCGCAGCCGTTTCCGCCGAAGCAACCACGACCACCGAACGACGGCATTTCCGGCGCTCCGCTCATGGCCACCAACATTACGATACTGTACATGCAGAATCCTCCCCTAGAGGTTGAGTGAACCCGGCATGAACCCACCGTGGGCCGCCGGAACCGGTTCTGTCGTGCGAGGGTGTGGGCACGTGAATGTGGGAATCAGTCCTCATTCCCCTCTTCCCTGAAATACAGCGAGTTCTCACCGAATGGGTTAAATCAGCTGTATGGGGTAAATAGTAAAAATGGGCAACTGCCATGTCAAGTGCATTGAGCGAAGTTTTGTCAAATTAAACAATCTGGGCGATCTGCAAGAGTATTTTTGACCACTTGAATGGCGCGTAAGTGCAAGGCAGCGGTCGCGACTACGTCTCAGTATTGGAATTGCCGGATTTCCGATCGCCGGCAGACCGGTACGACCTTTTGTGCCTTTGGAGTACGAAAGTCGCTTGGCAATTGCAGTTTTTTCGACGCTTTTGCCCATACTCCGCCGATAGCCTGTAAGGCGATTCCTCACGAATTCAGTTAGCTTGCCGCAGTGTTGAAAACAAGCGAGACAGCATGGCTCAGGCGACACTTCAAACGGATCAGAGCTTTGATCAGAAGCCATTGACGTGGCAGCTCGTACTCGCGCCCACTTTGGCAGTTGCCGGGGTAGCAATTGGTAGGATCGGCATCACTGAAACACCAAGCTGGTCCGCGGTGGCCGCCATTTCGTTGGCTATTGCCGGCCTCGTCTTAGTTGGCATGATGATCGCCCAACGGCCACGCAATCTGCTGGTGCTTGCGCTCGGTGCTGCGACGGCGGTTCTTGCGCGATACTCGGCCCATCCTAGTTGGGAAAGCGTGCACCTTTTGTTTATTGTCATGGCAAGCGTGGCCGGCGTCGCCATCGTTGTACTTTTACTACCGCGACAATTGCGCATGGCCGTCATCAGCTTCGCCGCGGTGTTTCATTTCCTCGGCGTGCTCTCGGCGATTACGTCGCCGCCGCCGCAATCCTGGCTATCCAACTGGTCGTGGGTGACGCTGTTTCGCCATCACCTCGTGTTTTGTTACACGAACAACGCCTACCAGTTTTACTCACCCGAGCCGGGGCCGGCGACGCTGTTGTGGTTTTGCGTCGATATGAAGAATGGCGAAAAGGTCTGGTACAAGGTGCCTCGAAAACCCGAGACGCACCTTGATCCGATGTCCGTTGAGTTTTTTCGCCGGCTATCGATGACTGAAGCGATCAATCAAAATGCAAGCCTGCAGTCCGTGCCTGCCGACGTGATGCAGGACCGTCTACAGATGGTGCGTTTGTATCCGATCCTTGCTGACGTGCCCGCAATTGCGCAATATCGACCGCCTATGCAACACGTGCGCCGCATCCTGGCTTCGTATGTACGCCACGTGCTTGCCATGCCGGAATTCAAAGATCAGGCAACCAATGTGCGTGTCTACCGTGTCCAGCATCGAATGTTGTCTGCTCAGGAATTCGCCGATGGCAGAAACCCGTTTGGCGAATCCACGTACTTGCCCTACTACTTCGGCAATTTCGATGCGACCGGCACGCAACTTGAACCGGACGATCCGATGCTTTACTGGCTGTTGCCGATCATCCGCAAGGCCGTGACTGTAACGCCGATGACCCGGCCGGGTGTCGAAGCGGTGGAGAACCATTTGAAGGTCCACGCCGGCAGCGATCCCTTCGAAGAACGCTATGGAGCCAATCCGTGATGGAGCTGGATCAGCCCAATGTTATGCAACGAATCTGGTCGTCATGGACGCGCTTTTGGTTCACCGCGGCCGACCCGACCCCGCTTTGCCTGATGCGGATCGTCGCCGGGCTGCTGACGCTGTACGTGCATATTGCGTATTCGTTCGACCTCGTGGCATTCTTTGGCCCGAATGGTTGGTACGACCAACGCGAATCCAATCGCGTGCGGACGAGCATGCCGCACGTTCGCGGCAACTACGATTGGAAGCTGGCCTCGACCTTTCAGATGCCGCAGGATGATCGCGACCGCCAGATTCTGCGCGACTTCATCGACCGGGTGCTTTCGTCCCCGGATCCGGATCATGTGTTGCTTTTCATGCACAGCATCAGCGATGTCGCCACGGGCGATCGCAATGAATTGCTCAAATACGTGGAACTGGCTCACGACGTCGGCGAGTTTGAAACGGTGCTTAAGGCCTTTGTCGATGACAAATTGACATTGGAGGCCAAAGAGCTTCTGCCGAAGTTTTTCGAACGATACGTGACGCCGGATGCGCGCAACAACTTTGCTGACTCGCTCAGCCGCTTTCGCGCGGTCATGCCGTCCGGATTGGAGGACCGCAAACGATTGCTGGGGCTGTTCGCCAAGACCTCGGAAGTGGACTGGAATGCGTTCCAAATGTTCGTCAATGACCTCCGCAAAATGGATGGGACGCAGCGAACCGTTTATCTCAATCGTTTCGCCGATTGGGGCATATCGCCGAAGTTCGTATACGCCGAGGGGATGCCGACATATTCGCCCTGGTTCCACACTCAAGACATTCGTTTTTTGTGGCTCATCCACGGTTTGCATCTGATCGCCATCGTGGCGTTTACAATCGGCTTCAACACTCGGGTCTTCGCGGTCATCACCTGGCTGGTCGGGTTGTCGTACATTCACCGGGCGCAACCATACCTGTTTGGTCAGGACACGATGATGAACCTGTGCCTGACCTATCTGATGCTCAGTCCGTGCGGAGCGAAGTGGTCGGTAGATCGCTGGTTGGCGCGTAAGCGCGCGGAAGCCAATGGAACCACGTTACCGCCAGTGCAGCCAAGCGTCTCGGCCGGGTTTGTTCTCCGGGTATTTCAAATTCAGTACAGCTTGATGTACCTCTCCGCCGGCCTCTCGAAGCTCAAGGGCGAATCGTGGTGGAATGGCACGGCACTATTCAACTGCATGGCCAATCCGGAGTTCAGCCCGATGCACGTCGGTGTGTATCGCGACTTCCTGAAGTGGCTGTGCCAGCACCGCGTGGTCTGGGAACTGGTGTGCACCGGTTCCGCCGTGTTTACGCTGCTGACGGAAGTCCCTTTCCCATATCTCGTCTGGACGAAAATGCGGCCCGTTGTCATTTCCGCCGCGTTGCTTCTGCATACCGGCATCGCTGTTCTAATGGGCCTTTCGGTGTTCAGCCTCTTTATGTTTGCGTTGATCTTGTGCTTCTTTCCGCCCGACATCATCAATTGGATGTTTGGGTCGGAGGAAGATCGGGCGTGACATCTGCACGATGCGAGAACCGCTCGATGTGCGTCGCCCTGCCGGTGTCCGGATCGCAAGTCACGATTGCGCCATTCAGGCGCACATCGCCCTCCGCCACGTCGAACGGCACCGGGATCGCCGTGCGGGCATGATGCAGCACCTTACCCACATTGCGGCCAAGAATGCTATCGTGTGGGCCGCACATGCCGACATCACATTGAAATGCCGTGCCTTCGGGAAACAATTGCTCATCAGCGGTCGGCACATGCGTGTGCGTGCCCAACACTGCTGTGACACGCCCTTTGAGATGATGCAACAAAAGGTACTTATCCGCCGTAGCCTCGGCGTGAACATCGACAATGATGATTCTGGCTTTGCCTTTCAGCGAAGCGACGACTTCATCGCACGCGGCGAACGGGCAGTTGGCCGGCCGCATGAAAGTTCGGCCGAGTACGCTGATGGTCGCGACGGTGACGCCGTTGGCGAGCGTCGTGATGGCGAACAGCTTCCCCGGCGCTTCCGGCGGCAAATTGCATGGCCGGCAAATGCGTTCGTCGTCGCGCAGCACACCGATAATCTCGGCCTTCTTGTATACGTGATCCCCGAGTGTGACCAAGTCCACGCCGACCTCGCGCAGTTGCCGGTATGCCGCGGGTTGGCAGCCGGTGCCGCCGCTGATGTTCTCGGCGTTGACGATGATGCAATCAAGATTGAGCTCTTTCCGCAGTCGCTGCAATACACTCCGAATCAGCGTGAGGCCTGGCTTGCCGACGACATCGCCTAGAAACAAGATTCTCATCGCACACTTTCGCAATGCCGCAAGCGGCTATTTGGCGGTTTCCACGGCGCGGGTTTCGCGGACCACTGTGACCTTGATTTCGCCGGGGTAGTCCAGTTGTTCTTCGATGGCGCGGGCGATGTCGTGACACACTTTCTTCGCCTCGGCATCCGTCGTGCGGTTGGAGTTGGCGATGACGCGCAACTCGCGCCCGGCCTGGATGGCATAGGCGTGTTCGACCTGCGGAAAACCGTTGGCCACGGCTTCCAGTTGCTCCAACCGGCGGATGTACTTTTCTAGCGTTTCACGCCGGGCGCCGGGGCGGGCCGCGCTGATGGCATCGGCGGCGGCTACTAACACGGTGTATACATGGCCGATGGTCACATCGTCATGATGCCCGGCAATGGCGTGCAACACGTCGGGATGGTTTTCGCCATAGCGTTTGGCCAGGTCGCACCCGATCTTCGGATGGCCGCCCTCCATCTCATGATCGGCCGCCTTGCCGATGTCATGCAGTAAGCCGCAGCGCTTAGCCAAGTTGGCGTTCAAGCCCAACTCACTCGCCATCATACCGCAGAGGTGAGCCACTTCGAGCGAATGATTCAAAACATTCTGGCTGTAACTCGTGCGAAACTTCAGCCGGCCGAGCAGGTGACACAGCTTGTCGTGTAGCGGAGTTACGCCCACTTCGTCGGCGGCAGCCTTGCCCACTTCCAGGATGTGTTTATCCATCTTGGCCTGGGTTTCCTTCACCACTTCTTCGATACGTGTCGGGTGGATGCGACCGTCTTGAATGAGCGTCACCAACGCCAATCGGGCCGTCTCGCGGCGGACATTATCGAACGCGCTGACGATGACGACGCCCGGTGTGTCATCCACGATTACATCGACGCCGGCGGCCTTCTCGAAAGTGCGAATGTTCCTGCCTTCACGGCCAATAATGCGACCCTTTACGTCATCGGATGGTATGTCCACAGTGCTGACGACCGCTGCCGCCGTGTGATCGGCGGCATAACGTTGCACGGCCGACAATACGATTTCCCGCGATTTCGACTCGCAGTTTTCCTTCAACTCGACTTCGAATTTTTGCAGCCGCTTCGCCAACCGGTCCGTCAGTTGTTTCTCGACCCGCTCCAGCAAAAGTACCTCGGCGTTTTCGCGCGACAGTCCGGCAAGTTCTTGGAGCCGGTTCGTCTGTTCGACGATAACGCCCGCCAACTCAGTCTCGCGTTTCGTGGCCGCGTCGAGCCTGTCGTTGAGTTTCTTGATTTGCGCTTCGACCTGGCGGTCCTTCTGTTGAAGCGTGTCTTGCGCTTTCTCCAGCGAGCCTTCACGCTTTTCCAGCCGACGTTCCTGCTCGCGCAGCTCGGTCTGTTTCTGTTCAAACTCGCGGTTCAGTATTTCCCGCTGGCGAAACAGGTCTTCCTTGGCCTTCAACTCGGCCTGGCGGCCAAGTTGGTCGGCCTGCGTCTTGCTCTGAGTTTCAAACTGCGCGACTTGTCGCTGCAACTGCTCGGTCAGCGCTTGAGCGCCAGCGAGGGTGGACTTGGATTGACTTCGTGTGAACCAAATGCCGCCAGCCAGGCCAGCGACGACGCCGACTATGCCGGCGAGAACCTGGTACAAGGCTTCCATCGGGGCCGCTCTCTCCCGCAGGGTGGCCAATGGTCCGGAGCGGCGGGTCGAAAGCGCGACAAAGCGGGGTCAATGCGTGATGAGCCGGCAGCCAACGCTAAAAGCGTCGTCAATTCGCCGATGAAAAAAACCGTCTTGGACCGGACCGGCAGCGCCGTCAATGAGAGACAGCACAAGCTGAGCAGTAGCATGAGATAATACAATGCCACGTCCGTCCTCGCAATGTTAGTGCCAATGATGAATTGGCCTCGCCGTGTCAGTTGGTGTGTCGCTTCAACCCGCAGTCCGGAACGGGCCGGCCAGCGGGGTTCGGAAGGTATCGTTCAACTCGAAGGCGACAGTAGCCCCCGAGGTTAGGTTCAACTTACGCGGACCGATGAGACGAAACAATGGCGGACATCGGGGATTGGGTGACGGGGTTCGGGTGTCGGGATAGTTGTTACAGGCCCAGGGGTGTTTGCCAGGCGGATTTGAGGTCCGCAAGCGCGGACCATATCAGCCATTCGCCGTTGTGGCCGGCGATACGCAGGCGCGGTTCTTTGATCGTTTTGCCAATATCGAAGATCGGCAAGTTGTGGAAACAACGTGCAAACTCGGCTGAATTGTCGGGCGTCACTTCGACCAGCCAACGGGTGGGCGACTCGCTGAAGAGCAACACGTCGTCGGCAAGTTCGCCCAGCGGCGAAAACTGAAGATCGGCGCCGATTTCACCGGCAAATGCCATCTCGGCAATCGCGACTGCCAATCCACCCTCGCTGAGGTCGTGGCAGCTACGCACCAACCCCGAGTTGATCGCTGCGTGAATCGCATGGAACAGCTTCTTGGCTGTGGACGCGGCGACCTGTGGAGCTTGGCCGCCCACATGATTTGTAACTTCCGAATAGTGCGAACCACCGAGATGTTCATGAGTTGTGCCGATCAGGAAAAGCCTGTTTCCCGGCGCTTTCAGATCCATCGATACGCATTTCGTCACGTCTGGGATCAGGCCGAGCGCGGTGATCAGCAAGGTTCCGGGAATGGCGATGTGCCGGCCATGCGAACGGTATTCGTTGTGCAGGCTATCCTTGCCGCTGATGAAGGGCATGGACCAGGCAATGGACAGATCACGGCACGCCTCACAAGCTCGCACCAATGCGCCGAGCACGATCGGGTCGTTGGTGTTTCCCCAGCAGAAGTTGTCGAGCAGCGCAATTCGACTTGGGTCCGTCCCCACGGCGACAAGATTGCGCACCGCTTCATCAATCGCGCACGCCGCCATCGCATACGCGTCGAGATCGCCGTAGCGCGGATTGAGCCCGCAACCGATGGCCAAACCACGAGTCGAACCCAGCACCGGGGCGATGACAGCCGCGTCGCCCGGGCCATCTTCATGTACGCCAACCAGTGGCTTGATGACGCTTCCGCCCTGAACCTCGTGATCGTATTGCCGAATGATGGCTTCCTTGCTGCGGACGGACGGTGCGGCAAGGATGGCTTTGAGAATGTCCAGGAGATTTGGTCGTTGGTCCGGTACGGAATAGGTCGTGCTAGCAGCGACAGAATTTAGCGTGGCCAGTCGTACCACATTGGGCCGGCCGTCATGCAGGAAATTCATCGGCAACTCACCGACTGGCTGACCAGCGTAGAGCAACTTCAACTTTCCCGTTGCTTCAAACGTGCCGAGCGCCACCGCTTCGACGCCTTCGCTAGCACTTAACTTTTGAAACTGCAGCCATTTGTCTGCCGGCACCGCCAACACCATGCGTTCCTGGGCTTCGCTGATCCAGATCTCCGTGTATGACAGACCATCGTATTTCAACAGTGCGCGGTCGAGATGAACGATGGCGCCAATGTCCGCGCCCATTTCGCCGACGGCGGAGCTGAAGCCGCCCGCACCGCAGTCCGTCACGGCCGAATATAGGCCGCGATCCCGGGCTTGCAGCAACACGTCGAGCATTTTTTTTTCGGTGATGGCGTTGCCGATCTGCACGGCCCCGCCGCCCACCGATTCGGACTCGGCGTTGAGGCCCAGTGATGACCATGTCGCGCCATGAATCCCGTCTCGCCCTGTGCGACCGCCGACGGCGACGATGAGATCACCGGCCTGCACCTTCTTTTGCGCTTTATCGACCGGAATCAACCCGACCGTGCCGCAAAACACCAATGGGTTGGCGAGATAGCGCTCATGAAACACGACCGCGCCGTTGACGGTGGGGATGCCAGTGCGATTGCCATAGTCGCGCACGCCAGCCACCACGCCACGCATGACCTTTCGCGGATGCAACACGCCTGGTGGTATCAGGTCAACGGCCGTGTCGGGCGATGCGAAGCAAAAGACATCGGTGTTGGCAACTGGCTTGGCACCGAGTCCGCATCCCAACACATCACGAATCACGCCACCCAAACCCGTATTCGCACCGCCATATGGCTCAATTGCCGAAGGCCGGTTGTGCGTCTCCACTTTGATGCAAATGTGGAATCGCTCATCAAACTTCACGATCCCAGCGTTGTCTTCGAAAACGCTGATGCACCAATCATCCGCACCCAATTCGGCCCTTACTTGCTGTGTCGCCGCAAAGATCGTGTCTTTCAACAGATTCTGGTAGACCGTGCCATCGTCACACTCGACGCGGCTCTTCAACGTCTTATGCGAGCAATGTTCCGACCAGGTTTGGGCAATCGTTTCCAACTCGATATCCGTGGGGTCGCGACCAAGTCCACGGAAATGCTCCTGGACGGTCTTCATTTCGGCCAATGAGAGAGCGAGCTGCCCAGTCCTGCTCAAGCTCTCCAACGCAGCGTCATCAAGTGACCGCACCGGGACAACCACTAGGCAAAAGTCATACGACGTGCCGAGCGTAAGATGTTCCAGCCGTGGCCGGCCGACAATCACCTGCTCGACTGCATCGTTGGCGAGTACCTTGCGGAACCAAATCTCACGCTCGGTTCCGCCCGGTAGCTCATCAAACGAATAGCGCCGAAACGTGCGAACCGCTGCCAAGTTAATGCTGGAATCGGCGGCGGCGTCAATGACGCTCATCGCGGCGGGGTCCATAACGCCGGGCTTGAATAGCACGGTGACGGCCGGGCGATTGATTGGTTCGGTTGGATCAGACAGCGTCGCGCCTTCCACGACCGAATCATGGAGCAATTCATCCATCAATCGCCGCGCATCGCCGCAATCAACATCGCCTTCAATAAGGAAGCCGCGGGCGGTTGCCATCACGCGCGCGGCTGCCGACGCATTGCCGTGGAGTAACTCGTATTCGTTGTTGACGCGATCGCGCTCGGCGTCCCCGGTTAGCGCGCGAATTTCGATTTCCCAGAGCATCATGCACCCAGAGTGGCGGGCGTTGCCGATGGTCTTATGTAATCTCTCGTGACGGTCCAGCAGTCACTATCCACGATGAGCCTTCCGCAGCCGTTCCGCCAACAGCGAGAAGCGCCTCGCGGTGTCCACCTGGCGAATCGCCTGGCCCAGCGCTTTGCGGCTGCCGACGACTGCGACGAGTTTTTTGCCTCTGGTGATGCCGGTGTAGAGCAGGTTGCGCTGCAATAGCAGCCAGTGTTGCGTGTGCAGCGGGATGACGACGGCGGGATATTCGCTGCCTTGGGACTTGTGGATCGTAATGGCGTAGGCCAAGGCCAGTTCATCGAGCTCATTGAAGTCGTAGCTCTTGGCTTTGCCGTCGAACTCGACGACGAGTTCATGCTCGGCCATGTCCACTCCCGTCACCCGACCGATGTCGCCGTTGAAAACTTCACGCTCGTAGTTGTTTACCGTCTGAATTACCTTGTCTCCGACGCGGAAAACCCAGCCGAAGCGATTCACCTCGGGCGGCCCCGGCGGATTCAACGCCGCCTGCATGACCTGATTGAGATTACGAACGCCAAGTTCTGAACGGTTCATTGGTGTCAGCACCTGAATCCCGGTCAACGGGTTCAATCCATACTTTTCGGGGATGCGGTCACGAACCATCGTCACCAACTTGTCGATGATCTCGGCCGGGGTTTCCGTGGCGACGAAGTAAAAGTCCCCCTGCCCCGGCGGGGCCGACGGCGGCATCTCGCCACAGTTGACCGCATGCGCCGCGCGGACAATCCAGCTTTCCTCTGCCTGCCGAAAGATATGCGTGAGCCGTACGACGGGCACCGCGCCGGATTCGATCACATCCGCCAATACCCGGCCAGGTCCGACCGAAGGCAGCTGATCCACGTCGCCGACCAGCAGGACACAGGCCCACGGCGACACGGCACGCAATAGGTGATCGAACAGAGAAATGTCGATCATCGACGCTTCGTCGGCAACGATGAGATCGAAATCGAGGGGATGCGACTCATCGCGCTGAAAACCGCCTGCCGAGGGATCGTATTCCAAGAGGCGATGAATTGTCTTGGCCTCGCGGCCCGTTGTTTCACTGAGACGCTTGGCGGCGCGGCCCGTCGGGGCACACAGCGCGATGCGCATCTTTTTGGCGGCAAAGATCTCGACGATGCCACGGATGATGGTGGTCTTACCGACGCCAGGGCCGCCAGTGACGACCATGACCTTCTTTTGCAGCGACTTGCGAATGGCATCTGCTTGCGCGGGGGCCAGCGTCACGTTCATCTTCTGCCCGGCCCAGTGGATGGCACGCTCGATGTCCGTGCGCGGCAACGGGTGCGGGCCGTCCGCTAATTGCGTCAGCGTGTGGGCCGCCCCGGTTTCAGCAGCGTAAAGCCGTTTGAGGTAGAGCCAAGGTTCCTCCGGCATTTTCTCGCGGACAATGTCGGTCGCTTCGATTTCACTGGTCACCGCATCGTTAAGAATGTCTTCGGCAATTCCGGTGAGATGACCGGTCTGACCAAGTACGCTGGCCTCTGGGAAGCCGACGTGGCCTTCGCTGCTCAGTTCTTTCAACACGTAGCGGATGGCAGCCCGAGCACGCATCGGCGAATCCACCGACACGCCGAGCTTGTAAGCCATCTCGTCGGCTGTCTTGAAGCCCACTCCCCAGATGTCGGTGGCCAGGCAGTACGGATTCTCGCGGATGATTTCGACTGCGCGGTCGCCGTAGGTCTTATGAATGCGAAGCGCCCGCATGGTGCCGACACCGAGTGATTGCAAAAACATCATGATCTTGCGCACGGATTTCTGCTGCTGCCAACTGGTACGAATGAGTTCGATGCGTTTTGGGC
>JANNLP010000041.1:0-21124 GCA_031396905.1 Gemmataceae bacterium | reverse complement strand
CGAGATCGCCGGCGGCGGAAAAGTACGTGAGTGACCAGTTCCGCGGCCACACGGTGGAACGGCGTTACCTCGCTATTGTTCGCGGCGCGCCAAGTCGGGAACGCATTGAAAGTTGGTTGGTCACCGACCGGGGTGATGGCCGGCGCGGCAGCGGCCCGGCAGGAGAAGGGCAACGCGCGGTCACGCATGTTCGCATCGTGGAACGTCTTGGCCCACTCACACTGGTGGAATGTCGCCTGGAGACCGGGCGCACCCACCAGTTACGCATTCATCTTGGCGAGATGGGCTGCCCGTTGGCCGGTGAACGCATCTATGATCGACCGGTAAACGGGGCACCACTTCCCGATACCAGCGGTGCGAAACGTTTTGCTCTCCATGCCGCGATCATTGGCGTCAAACATCCAGGCACGGGTCGCTTGATGAAATGGGAATCGCCGCTGCCCGATGACATGCAAAAACTCATCGAGCGGTCACGATTTCAGAATGCCTAGCTCCCTGCCGACTTGGGCGAATGCAGTGGCGGCACGATCGAGTTGTTCATCGGTGTGGGCGGCCGACACTTGCACGCGAATCCGCGCCTGGCCGTGCGGCACCACCGGGAAGCTGAAGCCAATCACGTAGATTCCCATTTCCAGCAATCGGTCGGCCATCTTCGACGCCAGTGCCGCGTCGCCAATCATCACTGGTAATATGGGAGACTCACCTGGTTTGACAGTGAACCCCGCTAACTCGAAGGCCGCACGTAGTTTCTTCGTGTTGGCATTCAATCGTTGGCGCAAGTCCGCGCTGCGGTAAACGATATCGAATGCTCGGCCGGCAGCCTTGGCGATGGACGGCGTGAGTGCATTCGAAAACAAATATGGTCGCGACTTTTGCCGCAGGTAGTCCACGACTTCCTGCGATCCTGTGGTGAAGCCGCCGACTGCGCCGCCGAGGGTCTTACCAAGCGTACTGGTGATGATGTCGATGCGCGACAAACAACCCAGCGCCTCGGCAGCGCCGCGACCTGTGGTGCCGAGGTGCCCCGTGCCATGCGATTCGTCAATCATGACAACGGCGTTGTGTTTGTCCGCGAGATCGCAAATGGCCGGTAGCGGAGCCAAGTCGCCATCCATTGAGAACACGCTATCGGTGGCGATCATCTTCACCCGGCGGTCGACGGATTCCTTCAGGCAGCGCTCAAGGTCGCCCAAGTCGGCATGCTGATAACGCAGCCGCTGCGCCTTGCACAATCGCACGCCGTCGATGATGCTGGCGTGATTCAACGCATCGCTGATGATGGCATCGTCTTCTCCGAGTAGTGTCTCAAACAAACCGCCGTTGGCGTCGAAGCATGACGTGTAAATAATCGCATCGTCTTTGCCGTGAAACCTGGCGATCTGCCGCTCCAGGTCGCGGTGCAGTGTCTGCGTGCCGCAAATAAATCGCACACTGCTGAGACCGTAGCCGAACTTGTCGAGGCCCTCACGAGCGGCTGCGACAATCTCGGGATGGTTGGCAAGGCCCAGATAATTGTTGGCGCAGAAGTTGACCGCATCACGCCCATTCACACGAATTGACGCGCCTTGAGGCGATTCGATCAAGCGCTCGCGTTTTTCCAGCCCCTGCGATTTCAAATCAGCCAATTGGGTGCGGAGGATCGATTGCAGCGCGTCTGCGGCCATGAGTGTACACTCCTTTGCTGGCCATGATATTCACAATGGCGAAGAATCGCTGATCGTTGTCTCGCCCGTCGTGATTTTTAGGCTGGGTCGGTCAAGCAACCAATGATTAAGCTGATATGCTGTAACATTGCCCTCAAATGTCGGGACTGATCACTAGCCATGTCCAATTCGACGATGATGCTGCTGTTTGCCCTGGAAATCGCCGGGCTGTTGCTGCCGACGCTCCTGAACTGGGACAAGAGCCAACGGAGCTTTGTCCTCGCCGTCCGCAGCTTGTGGTTGCACAAGTTGCGGGCGATGCTGTCGGTCACCGGCATCATCATTGGCACCGGGGCCGTCATCGCGCTGATGGCATTCGGCGAAGGCTCCATGCATGAGGCGCTGGCTGACATCAAGCGACTTGGCGCAACCAATGTCATCGTCCGTTCGGTCAAGCCGCCTGATGAAGGCAACACCTCGCGCCGTTCGTTCATTGCCATGTACGGTTTGACGCTGGACGACTACGAGCGCTTTCTCACCATTCCAAACATTTCCACCCGCGTGCCCATGAAGGTTTTCATGACCGAGGCACGCTATTTGGAGAAAATGGCCCACTCGCGGCTGGTCGCCACCGGGCCGGCTTACACCGAAGTCCATCAATTGGAATTAAGCGCTGGCCGGTTCATCAACGACGACGACGAACACAAGATGAACAATGTGGCCGTACTCGGTAGCGAGCTGGCCAACGACCTGTTTCCGTTTGGCGATGCCATGGGCCAAACAGTTCGGCTCGGCGTGCACTTCTACCAAATCATCGGCGTCGTGAAAGATCGAATGCCCACCGGCGGCACCGGCGGCAGTCAGGCGGCCGAGGATTTTAATCACGATGTTTACATTCCACTCTCCACTTGCCGCGTACGGTTCGGCGAACGCATCTTCATTCGTCAATCCGGTTCGCGCAGTGGCGAAAAGGTTGACCTCCACCAAGTGACGCTGACGGTGAATGCCGACATCGAAACCGACGAAGGCCGGGATCGGGTGAAACAGGTGGGCGAGTTGATTAAGTCGATGCTTGGGACCAGTCACCTCAAGAAGGACTGGGTCGTGACCATACCGTTGGATCGGCTCGAAGCCGCCGAGAAAGCCAAGACCAACTTCACCCGTTTGCTTGTACTGATTGCCAGCATTTCACTGATCGTCGGCGGCATCGGCATCATGAATATCATGTTGGCGACAGTCACAGAGCGCACGCGCGAGATTGGCATTCGCCGGGCGCTGGGGGCCAAACGCCGGGATATCACGCTGCAATTCCTCGTCGAAGCGGTAGTGCAAACGGGCCTCGGTGGTCTGGTCGGCGTGGGATTTGGATTGGCCACCATTTATGCGGTGCCCAGAATCTCCGAACAACTCTTCGAGGCGCAATTGCCGACTCGACTGCATGTGCCGTCGATTTTCTTGAGCCTCGGCGTATCCATCGGCGTAGGCGTGCTGTTCGGCTGGTATCCCGCACAACGCGCCGCTAAGCTGGACCCCATCGAAGCGCTCCGGCACGATTGATAGCGGTGAGTGAGTCCGAAGCGCCAGCAAGGCGTTTGAAATTAGGTCCAAACTATTCAATGCCCCATATCGTCTTGTTAGGGAGGACCAAACAATGTCGCGCGCAATTACGTTGAGTCTCATGACCACATTCGCGATCGGTTGTGCCATCGCCGCAGATTCCAGGCCAGTTGTTTCAGGCAATTCCGCTTTTGCCTATGACTTGTACGGCAAGCTCAAGGCCGAGCCGGGCAATGTGTTTTTCTCGCCGTTCAGCGTATCGGCCGCGCTGAGCATGGCGGCTGCTGGGGCCAAAGGTGACACGCTTGCCGAAATGTCGAAGACATTACATTTGCCCGGCGACTCCGCTACTCACACCGGATTCGCTGGCCTGTTCAAGCAGTTTAATCCCGGGCCGAAGGTGCCGTATGAGTTGTCTGTTGCCAACGCCTTGTGGGGCAAAACGGGCTTCCCGTTCCGCGCGGAGTTCAAGGACCTGATTGCCACCCAATACGGTGGCGGCATGCGCGACGTGAACTTCGGCAAACCCGATGAAGCTGCCGCGACCATCAACAATTGGGTCAGCGATCAAACCAAGAAGCGCATTCCCACAATCGTCTCCGCCAACATGTTCAACCCGCTGACACGACTCGTGTTGACCAATGCCATCTATTTCAAAGGGCAATGGAAGCATCAATTCGACAAGAAAGCCACGATGGACGAGCCATTTTTCATTGCAGCAACCCAGTCGAATCCCGTACCGATGATGCACCAAGGTGGGCATTTTCGCTACGGCGAAAGCGACGGTGTGCAGGTGCTGGAGTTGCCGTACAAAGGCGACCGGCTGTCAATGGTATTGCTGCTGCCCAAGGAAAAGAACCAGCTTGAAAAAGTGGTCGAGCCATTGCTCAATCCGGCCTCCGTGGCCAAGTTGCTCAACGCTATTCAAAACAAACTCGGCGATGTTGCACTGCCGCGATTTGAATTCAGCACAACTTACAGTCTCGAATCAACGCTTCAGGAACTGGGAATGAATCGTGCGTTCAGCAATGACGCGGATTTCAGCGGCATGACCACCGCTGAGGCGCTCCGCATCGCCATCGTGATCCACAAGGCGTTTGTGAAAACCGATGAGGAGGGCAGCGAAGCGGCTGCCGCCACTGCGGTGATCATGGAACGGGCCCCGGCACCCGTCGTGCAGCGGTTCAGCTTTCGCGCCGACCATCCATTCGTGTTCATGATCCGGGATATGTCCACCGGCAGCGTGCTGTTCATGGGCCGCGTGAACAATCCGAAGGGTTAGCGACGCTTCGCGGAAGCGTTCCTACCCTGTCCTCATGTTGTCGATCTCACCGGCCGCAGTCCACGAGCGCGAAGCGGCATATCGCTTAGTGTTTCAACATCTTGGCCCCGATGAAGCGGCTGAGAAGAAGCGCCACGCCGACGAGATGATTCTTACCGGCGAATTGGTCGGGGATGCCATCTGGCTCGCTCGTGACAGCATCGGCCCGGCCGCCGCAATGATTGCAGCACCGCTAGCCGGCAATGGGGCCGCGATCTTTCCTCCACAGGGGCGACCCAGCCTGCACGACCCAGCAACCGTGCTTGACCCGCTCGTGAGAGCTTGCACCGCCTGGCTGCGTCAACGCGGCGTCAAACTCGCACAGGCACTCTTGCCAACTGCGGAATTATCGTTCGCGGCGCCATTGGAGCGCAACGGCTTCACCCGCCTGTCTCGCCTGCTCTATATGCGACATTTTCTCGACTTGTCGTTTGAAGAGATCGCGCGAGTTGAACAGCTAGAATACCGGTCGGTGGACGAGGTGCCGATCAACGTCGTCGAGAACACATTGCTGCGAAGCTATGCCGGGTCGATGGATTGTCCGGAGTTGAATGAACTGCGCTCAGCCAGCGACGTGTTGGCCGGACATCGCGGGTCGGGCAATTTCGATGCGAACTGCTGGTGGATTGCTTTTGCCAAAGATGAACCCGTTGCCATCTTGCTGTGCAATCAAACCGAGACGGATGGTTGGGACATCGCGTACCTTGGCGTCGCGCCGGAAGCACGCGGCAATGGCTTTGGCCGCGACCTGTTGCATCACGCCTTATTTGAAGCGAAAGCCGACGACATGCTGACTGTCACGTTGACAGTGGACGAACGCAATCAACCAGCGCGGGCGCTATATCGCAAAGCGGGGTTTGAACCGTTTGATGAAAAGGTGGTGTTGTTGTGGACGCCAGGCGCATAGAAAAGCCCACACGGTGCACGGATGGGCTTTCGACAGTTTCTACTTCGATGGAACAGCACCGCCGGCCTGTTTAATCAGTGTTTCGGTGTTCCGATTCAATTCGTCCGGCGTTTCTTTGCGGCGAAGCCACACTTTGGGATCGGCCGCATCACGCAGTTCCCGGCACTTCTTTGGAATCTCCATGGCGAGCTTTCGTTCATAAACCACGCGCGTCAGTCGCTCGCGATGGTCGTCGAGTTTGGCCTTGTCATCTGGCGGTAGACGTTGGTCGCATTTGAAGCACACGGTCCCTTCATCCGTGCGAAGCAACGCCGTCATTTGTCCCGCTTTAAGATTGAATGCTCGTTCTTCCAACATCGGGTGCGTGCCGGCGCCACGCCCAAAGGGCTTGATCTTGCCGCCGCTAGCGGCCAAATGTGGCGCTGCCTGGGTCTTTGCGGCATTGTCGAACTCTGCATCGCTGGAACGGAGTTTTTCATACATGGCCTCGGCAAACTTGTGTTCGTTTTTTGGCCAGATGATCAGTCGGCCATCGACGCGTTCGCCGAACTCCGAGTTAAAGATCTTGGTGAGGTCATCCTCCGTCACGCTGATTTGCAGCTTGCACAGTTTGGTGATCTGAATCTTCGGCCGCAACACGTCCTCACGCCACTCGTACATCGTCTTGCCGTACTGCTTCAGCACGCCATTGACAAACTTCTCGCGGTCGACGCCGATGCCCTTCAGGTCGTCCAACAGCGCTGCGTCGATCTCGGCGTCGGTGACGTCGATCCCTTTCTCTTTGCAAGCCGTATCGATAATGATCTTGTTGATCAGCAGGTCGATTTTTTCGGCACCGAATCGTGCGATGAGGTACTCGCCCAATTCTTCGCGGGTAATCGGCACTCTGCCACCGTGGATGCAGGCGACGAAGCGCTTGTCGGCTTCAGAAGCCGGGGCGGGGTTGGTCGGGCCAGCCGCGCGGGCGACGTTCGTGATCGTCACTTTGCCGGCGAGAAACCCGATGCCTGCCGCGCCAAACAGACCGACCGTGCTGGTCCGCATCCACCATGATTTTCGTGTCGTGAACATTGCCTTGCCTCCGACGAACCACCGAATCTGTTCCACGGCCACGCGAATAGCCCGGCGGCTGCGATGGAGCAACCCCAACTTGCCGCCCCTGTTGCCGCGTGGGCATTTCTGCGGTTGACTGTAAAACGGTGGTGAGAATTCAACTCGAGGATGGATCGATGCGTGTGTTCGTCACCGGTGGCACAGGGCTAATTGGTCCGCGGCTGATTCGCCGGCTGAAGAGCCGTGGCGATGATGTCACCCTGTTGTCACGGCAAGCGGATGCCTGGGAGCGTGTCGGCCAGGACGTGACCGTGGTCGCCGGCGACCCGACTCAACCCGGCGAGTGGCAGGACACAGTGGCGGAGTGCGATGCCGTCGTGCATCTTGCCGGCACCAATTTATTCGCCAAGCGTTGGAACGCCGAGTTCAAACAGTCCATTCGCGACAGTCGGGTCAATGGCACCCGGAACGTTGTCGATGCCATCGCCAAATCGCCCAAGCGGGCTGATGGCTCGCCCAAGCCGCTCGTTAGCGCTTCGGCTATCGGTTACTACGGCCCGCGCGGCAACGAAGAAGTTACTGAAGACAGTCCGCCTGGCACTGACTTCATGGCCAGCGTGTGCGTCGATTGGGAAGCCGCCGCCAAAGTCGCCGAGTCTGCCGGCGCCCGCGTCACAATGATCCGCACCGGCATTGTGCATGACCCGCTCGGCGGCGCGTTAATGCCGTTGAAGATTCCCTTCAAACTTGGCGTCGGCGGTCCCGTCGGGATGGCCCTCAACCCCAAAGATTGGGGCAAGCAATACTGGAGCTGGATTCACCATGCCGACGAAATCGGCATCATCTTGTTGGCCCTCGACAACGCCGACGCCAACGGCCCGATCAATGCCACGGCCCCAAATCCTGTCACCAACAAGGAGTTTGCCAAAGCGTTTGGCAAAGCCTTGAAACGACCGGCCTTCGCGCCGGTGCCGGCCATAGCTCTACGGCTGTTGCTGGGCGAGGTCGCCGATGTCATCACGACGGGAGCCCGGGTGCAACCCAAAAAGGCTCTGGCGCTCGGATACCAATTCCGGTATCCGGAGATTGAGGCGGCGCTCAAAGACATATGCGGTGAGCGTTGATCGCGCCATTTCGTATAATCTCTGTCCGCATACAACTTTGTAGTATTTCGGAGACTTACGCCGATGGCTGGATTGATTGCGCCGCATGGTGGAGTATCGGAACCGGTGGATCGAATGGTGCCGGCCGATCAAATTTCGGCTCTGACGCGCACGCTGAATGACTTGCCAAGACTCACGGTCAGCAAGGCTGACCTCGCGACGCTGTACCGCATTGCTGACGGTGCACTAAGCCCGTTGACCGGCCCGATGACTCAGGCCGAATGGGATGGTGTGCTTAATGAGGAAGTGATCGTCCGAAATGGGAAAAAGTACGCGTGGTCGATTCCGCTCGCCTTGCCGACGTTCGGGACGAATATCAAAGTCGGCCAAAAGGCGGCTCTCGTCGACGAAGCCGGCCAGCCCGTTGGTGTGATCGACGTCACCGACGTTTATCCCTTCGATAAAGCCAAATACCTGCGCACCGTTTACGGCACGGACCGAACGGATCATCCTGGGCCGCGCATGGTCCTGGAAGACACACGGGACTATTTGGTCGGTGGCAATGTGCAAATCCTGCCGGCGCCGAAGCACCCGGAATATGGCGACCTGATTCTCACTCCCCGGCAGACGCGCGAGTTGTTCACCAAGCGTGGCTTTGACCGCGTCGTGGCATTTCAAACGCGCAATCCGCTGCACCGCGCCCATGAATATGCCCTGGTGCTGGGTCTGGAACGGTTGACCAAAGCCGGGCACAAGGCCGGGGCCGTGCTCAACCCGCTTGTCGGCGAAACCAAAGGCGATGATGTGGATGCCGGCACGCGCATGCGCACCTACCGCGCCTTGATCGACAACAAAGTTCTGGGCCAGGGCGACATCGACGAGACGCTGTGGAAGTCGGTTGGCCGTAACTTCGCCGATCAGGTGATGTTGTTGGGTCTCGATATTAAGATGTTTTACGCCGGGCCGAAGGAAGCCGTGATGCACGCCATCTATCGGCAGAACTATGGCTTTACCGATATCGTCATTGGCCGCAAACATGCGGATGCACCATATGACGACGGCACCGATGTTTGGGATGGCCTGGCCGCCCAGCGGAAGTTTGATGAGCTAAAAGGCGAGTTGCTCATTCAACCAGTGAAGGTGGGTTTCGCCGCGTTTTACGCGGAACTTGATCGAGTCGGCCTGGTTGACGACCATGCGCCAAAAGGTTGGAAACCCGTGTCGATTTCGGGCCGCGACCTGCGGGACCAACTGCGCAAGGGCGAACTGCCCGACCCGCGCATCATGCGCCCGGAGACGGCCAAAGTGCTGATTGAGCGGATGAAAGCATGCTGATTTGCCTGCCTCGCGACGGCGCTCTCTGCAAATCAAAACTATTGCGAATCGGCCCAGTTACCGTTGGAATCGGCAGTACAACCCGCACAATCGTTGTGTTTGCACCGTTTTTTTGCTAGCGCAATCCCAACATTTGGCAAGTTGGAAGACTTTTCCGGTTACGTGAACTGGGTTCTTCAGGAAAAGGTTTCCGAATCGAAGTGAAACGATTATCTTATTGCTTACATCCCGGAATGACTCCGTAACGATGTGTGCCCCCGAACGGGTTTCGGCCTCGCAATGCTCGACCGACCCGCGTGCGCTCCGGAGCAGGATTCCGGCCTTCATCCCGATATTCACCACAGAAACGGACCCCTCACCATGCGTTACACCTTGCGCTCGCTTCTTCGTCGTTGGAAAGTCCGCTTTTCTTATCTTCTATCGCGCGACGCGGGTTCACAGCGAACCGTCGAAGAAAATGTCCGGCCGCGGCTGGTGACGCTCGAAGGAAAGACGCTGCCGAGTGGCACAGCTTCGTTGTTGTCATCATTTAATGCCAGCGGCAATACGGCCGGCACCAGAGCGATGGTCGTCGATGCGTCAGCCAATACCGGGCTTTCGATTTCCAACGTGCCGGCTAGCGCCCTGCTAACATTCCAGGCTACGGGCACCACGGTCAACAGCCGGGTCTTCGCGGACGCCAATGGCAACGGCGTCTTGGATGCCAGCGAAATTGGTGTCGCCAACGCGCAAGTACAACTCTTCGATGCTTCGGGCGCTCTGTTGGGCACGGCGAGGTCGGATGCGAACGGCAACTTCAGCTTTAGCAGTTCGTTTGGCCGCTCGAGCGCGAGCGCTGTTTATAACGCCGCCCTCCAAGTTGGTGGCATGTATCAACTGCGGGTGCAGTCGAATGCCGCGCCGGCCATTGCGTTGGTTGTTAGTAGCCCTGTTGGCAGTACGGCATCGAACACGTCCTCAAGTCTCGCGCGTGGCCCTGCCGCAGCCAGCATCGGCGGCATGGCGTTCACGGATGACAATGGCAATGGTCGCTTTGATGCCGGTGAAACCGGCGTCGATAACGTCACGGTGAATCTGTTGGACAACGGCGGCCTAACGGTCGGCACGCAGGTTACCGCAGGCGGTGGCCTTTACAACTTTGCCGGCATCGCGGCAGGCACTTACCGCGTGCAATTCGATTCAACGACGTTGCCCGTCGGCAACGTCTTCACAACCCAGTTCGCGGCCGGCTCCAATGCCAACAATGATAGCGACGCTAATCCCGCCAATGGCCAGAGCGATCCGATCCTTGTCGCCAACGGCGATGCCGTTAACAACATCTTTGCAGGCATCTATGTGCCTGTCGTGATCGGCGACTTTGTCTTTGCAGACGCCAACAATAACGGCGTGCAAGATAAAGGCGAAGGCGGCCAAGCCAACGTCGTCGTCAACCTGCTCGACAGCAATGGCAAAGTTGTCAGCACGCAAACCACCACAGGCAACGGCCTCTACTTGTTCAGCGCCGCCCCGGGCTCGTATCAAGTGGAGTTCCTAGCACCGGCCGGCTCCAACTTCAGCGCCAAGAATCAGGGCGGCAATACCACCCTCGACAGCGATGCCGATCAACTCACCGGCCGAACAGGCGTGATCAGTTACAGTTCCGGCGACTTTGACGTGGATATCGACGCTGGTGTCACGTCGGCCGTGGGCGGCACCGCCTCCATCGGCGACTTTGTCTTCTTCGACGCCAACCAGAACGGAATTCAAGATGCAGGCGAGTTCGGCCTGCCCAATGCCAAGATCAACCTGCTGGACAGCAAAGGCATTTTCATCACGTCCACCACTCCGGATGGCTTCGGCAAGTACTCATTCAGCGGATTGGCGGCCGGCACCTATATCGTCGAGTTCATCCCGACGGCTGCGTTCTTTGCCATCACCGCTAAGAACCAGGGCGCCGATCCCAAGGCCGATAGCGACGCCGACACCGTAACCGGCCGCACGGCCGTCATCACGCTAACTGCCGGCGAGCAGAACAGCGACATCGACCTCGGTTTGATCAAGCCGACCAGCGCTATCATTGGCGACTTTGTGTTTCTGGACACAAACAACAATGGCATTCAGGACGCCGGCGAAGCGGGCGTGTCCAGCGTGACGGTCAATCTGTTGGACGGCCTCGGCGCTTTTGTCGCCACGACATCCACCGATGCGAATGGCAAATACCAGTTCAACAACGTGGCCGTTGGTAGCTATCAAGTCGAGTTCATCGCACCGGCCGGTTTCAACTTCGGCAAGCAGGATCAGGGCGCGGACGACTCAGTCGATAGCGACGTCAACACTGTGTCTGGCCGAACCGTCGTGTTCGCTGTAGCGGCCGGTCAAGCGGATATGACCCGCGATGCGGCACTTGTCGGGCAGCCGCCTGCTCTGTCGTCACTGGGTGATTTTGTCTTCTTCGATGCCAACCTCAACGGCATTCAGGATCCCACCGAGTTCGGTGTACCGAATCAGGTCGTCAACCTCTTGAATGGGGCCGGCGGCTTTATCGCCACCACCAAGACGGATTCGCTGGGCAAGTACCTCTTCTCGGGTTTAACGGCCGGCACTTATATCGTCGAAGTGGTCACCAGCCCAGCCGGCTGGTTCTTCTCAAGCCCGAATCAGGGTGGCGATCCCAAGCTCGATAGCGACATCATCACGTCCGGAAATGGCACAGGCCGCACCGGTGCGATTATTCTCGGCGCTGGCGTCAACAACTTGGATGTGGATGCCGGCCTGACGAAACCCACCACCGCGATCCTGGGCGACTTCGTGTGGAACGATTTGAATTGCAACGGCATTCAAGAAGTCGGCGAACCTGGTGTCGCGAATGTCACTGTCAACGTGTTGGATAACAACGGCGTCGTCGTCGCCACCACCAAGACCGACGCCACTGGCAAGTATCTGGTGAACGGTCTCACGCCCGGCAGTTATTCCGTCGCCTTCGTACTGCCGAGCGGCTTCGTATTCACGACGCCGAACCAGGGTGCGGATGACGCGGTTGATAGCGACGCCGATGCCACCACCGGCAAATCGCAAACCATTACACTGCAAGTTGGCCAGGCCAATCTGACGCTTGATGCTGGGTTGTGTGCGGTTGCAGCGCTAGGTGACTTCGTGTGGAACGATCTGAATTGCAATGGCATTCAGGAAGCCGGCGAGCCGGGCCTGCAAGGTGTGACCGTCAATCTGCTCAATGCCAATGGCATCATAGTGGCGACGCAACTGACGGATGTCAACGGCAAGTATCTGTTCTCCAACCTCGCCCCAGCCAACTACAGCGTGAGATTTACAGCTCCGGCCGGCTTCATCATCAGCCCGCAGAACCAGGGTGCCAACGACCAGATCGATAGCGACGCCAATACTATCACCGGCACGACCGGCGTTTACACTCTAATGCCGGGGCAAACGGACCTCAGTGCTGACGCGGGTCTTTGCGTCCCAGTGGTTGCACCTGCCGTTTCGTCAATCCGCGGCAAAGTCTATCACGACATGAACAACGACGGCATTCCGCAGGCGACCGAACCAGGTATCGCCGGAGCCAAGATTACACTCACCGGTACCGATAACCTGGGCACGCTGGTTAATCGCGTGCTGTTCACCGGACCCGATGGCACATACGTGTTCACCGGCTTGCGGCCCGGTACTTACACCGTGACTGAAACGCAGCCACCGAACTACATCGATGGCAAGGACCGGGCCGGTTCGGCCGGCGGTATTAGCGGCAACGATGTCACGACACAAATCGTCATCGCCGCAAACCGTGATGAATTCAACTACGATTTCGGCGAACGGCTCAACGGCGGCGGCAACGGCGGCAAAGATGAGTTGCTTGCCTCGTCCGGCTCAACGCCGACCTTGGCCAGCCAGGCAGGTGCCATGCCTACCAGCCCGACCTTTGGCAACGCAGTTGCCGCGTCGCGTCTGGCTGATCCAGCCACCCGGCGATACATCGTCACTTCCGGCGATGCCGGCACCGCTCCGTTGGTTCGCGTATTCGATTTCGGCACGGGTGCCAATCGTTTTTCGTTCAATGCCTATGACGCCAGCTTCCGTGGCGGCGTACGCACCGCGGTCGGTGATGTCACCGGCGACGGTGTCGCTGACATTGTCACCGCTCCGGGTGCAGGCGGCGGACCGCACATCCGTGTCTTCGACGGTGTTAGCGGCGCGATGGTCGCCCAGTTCTTTGCTTACTCCGCCAGCTTCACTGGCGGTGTGTACGTCGCCGTCGGCGATATCAATGGCGACGGCACTTCGGAAATCATCACCGGTGCCGGCGAAGGCGGCGGAGCACATATCCGCGTGTTCACCGCGGCCGGTGGCTTAGTCCGCGAGTTCTTTGCTTTCGACCCGGCTTTCCGTGGCGGTGCCCGTGTGGCCGCTGGTGATGTTAACGGCGATGGCCGCGATGACATCATCGCAGCCGCAGGCCCTGGCGGCGGACCACACGTCCGCGTCTTCAGCGGCGTGGCCGCTCAAGGTATGTTGTCGGAAACCTTTGCCTATGGGGCCGCGTTCCGCGGTGGCGTTTACGTTGCGGCGGGCGATGTCAACGGCGATGGCTTGGCCGATGTGATCACCGGAGCCGGCGCGGGCGGCGGCCCGCATGTCCGTGTGCTCAGCGGGGCCGGCCTGGCAGAACTGGCCAGCTTCTTTGCCTACCCGTCCAATTTCGGTGGCGGTGTCCGCGTCGGCGCTCTCGATGCCGATGGCGACGGCCGGTCCGATGTACTGACCAGCCCGGGTGCTGGCTTGCCCGCATTCACCCGCATCATCGATATCAATCGCGGTGCCGACCTGGAGAACTTCCTCTCCAACGATCCGTCGGCGGTCGGCGGCGCTTTTGTTTCGGGTGGCATGTAAAAGCATGAGAATGCAAAGAACCTACACGTTAAAACGTGTAGGCTCTTTTCGTTGACAATCGCCTGAAGGAACCCGCATTGACTCTGCGGAGACATGCCGGTATTTCAGCCTCCGTTGATCGGGAGCAGGATGCACCCTATTGGCGACGGCTGTCATTTCTCAACGCGGAGTCCCGCACGATGCGCATGGATGCGTTCCGATTCGTTGCAATCTCGCTTGTTGGTTCATCAGTATTTCTGAGCATTCCCGGCCGTGCCGGTGCGGGTTGAAGCCCAACCGGGATCTGTGGTCCCAATGCCGGCGGTGCGCCGGCCTACTTCTATCCACAACAAATCGCTGTTCCACCTGCGTACCGACCGGCACCGCCAAAGGCGGCAGCCGCTTCGGCAACGAAGGCACCAGTAGTCCGTGGACAAAAACCGGATGCGCCGCGAACTCTGACGATGCCCAGTCCGGAACAATTGGGCGTTAGGTCGGAGCAACTCCGTGCAAAAACCGTAATAATGCCAACGCCTGAGCAACTCGGCGTAGGCGGCCAGCGATAGGCTTATAACAGTTCAGGTTTCTGCTGCCCGCGCGCCGGCCTTCGCGACGAAACCCACTCAGTCAGTCGTGATGAGTTTTGGAATTGGTTTCATTCGACCCAGGGGGTCCCCTCTCCAAAAGACTTAATTCGGCTGAAGTCAATGTCACCAGTTGGCGTAAACCTTTTTCCGTAAAGAGGTTATTTATTTCAGAGGGGAGCAGTCAGCCGGATAGCTGAAATGCATGAAACGATCGTTTCCCGGAGGAGATAGCGGTCTTTATCGCAATTCGCAACGGGCCGCAATTAAATACGTGCGAGACAATTTTAATTGACAATTCTATTCGCATTGGCTAAGATAATAATTAGGCTAGACTATGTTCCAAATAGAGGCTTCCCGTGCGTCACTTCAATTGGCTATTACTGTTGTGTTGCGGATGCGGAGTCGTCAGCTCACCAGGTGGATCAGATCAAATCAGCAACCGCAAGGTGCACGTCACAGTCACCACCGGCATGATCGCGGACGCTGTGCGGAATATCGGCGGCGATCGCGTTGAAGTGGATTGCCTCATGGGTCCGGGCGTGGATCCGCACCAATACAAGGCCAGCGGCGGCGACCTCAAACGGCTCCAGTCGGCAGACATCGTGTTTTACAACGGGCTGCACCTCGAAGGCAAGATGGCCGACGTGCTGGAACAACTCGGGGCCAATGGTCGATATATCTCCATAACAAAAGATCTGGACGACAAGACTGATTTGCGACCGGCACCCGAAGGCTACGAAGGCGTGCATGATCCGCATGTATGGTTTGATGTCGCCCTGTGGTCAAAGGCCGTCGGGACGATCGGCCGTGAGTTGGCCAAGGTGGATCCACAATCCGCCGGCGACTATGAAAAGCGGACGATTGCATATCAGTCCGGATTGAATGAAGTCCACAAAGAGGTGGCCGCCAAAGCCGGGACGATCCCATCCGAACGGCGCGTCTTGATCACCGCTCACGATGCCTTCTACTATTTTGGCCGTGCCTATGGTTTCGAGGTTCGCGGCTTGCAGGGAGTCAGCACGGCCAGTGAGCCGGGCACGAAGGATGTGCAGGAACTGGCGAAGCTCATTGGCACTCGGCGCATCCCGGCCATCTTCGGCGAAACCTCCGTACCGGATCGCAATCTCCAGGCCGTCGTCAATGCCGCCAACAAAGACTATGGCTTCAGCGTCAAGTTCATCCCCGGCGAACTCTACTCCGATGCCCTGGGCGACCCCGCCACCCCGGCCGGTACGTACATTGGCATGGTGCGGCACAACATTGACACGATGGTGGCCGCTCTGAAGTGAGAGCGGGAATGGCCACATTGCCGGGCACGCCGTCCGGATACGCAATAGAAGTTGAGGATCTCACGGTCGCCTATCGCGACAAGCCCGCGATCTGGGATATGGACTTGCGCATCCCAACCGGCGTGCTGGCAGCCATTGTTGGGCCGAACGGGGCTGGTAAATCCACGCTGCTGAAGGCCGTACTCGGCTTGATCCGTCCAGTCGCTGGTTCCATTCAAGTCTTCGGCCAACTCTTTCGCAACGTTCGACATCGAGTGGCTTACGTGCCGCAGCGGTCGAGTGTGGACTGGGATTTCCCCACGGATGTGTTGGACGTCGCCACGATGGGCACGTATGGCCGGCTGGGTTGGATTCGCCGGCCTGGTCGCGCGGAAAAAACCGACGCGCTCGCCGCGCTGCAACGAGTCGGCATCGCCGAATTGGCTCACCGGCAGATCGGCCAACTCAGCGGCGGCCAGCAACAGCGCGTCTTTCTCGCCCGCGCACTAGTGCAGCACGCCGACCTATATGTGATGGATGAGCCGTTCCAGGGTGTGGACGCCGTCACCGAGGCGGCCATTATGGATGTGCTGCGCTCATTGCGTGACGCCGGCAAAACAGTGGTGGCCGTGCACCACGATCTCGCGACGGTGCCCAAGTACTTCGATTGGGTCGCGCTACTCAATGTTAAACTCATCGCCGCCGGCCAGGTGGGTGAATCATTCACGGATGCCAACGTGAAAATGGCGTATGCCCGATGAAGCGGGCGCCGAAGCGTAAGCTCCACGTGGTTTCACGCGAAAACCGCGGCGAACGAAAATCGCAACGCATCCATCACCAAGCAAACACTTCAAGCACATTCGAGAAGTCATCGGTCCACAACGATACTGATTTGTCCGGATCGACCGTCATCAATCGCCATTTGATAGTCGCGCCATCGACAGCATTCAACAGTGGCAGTTCGCCCAGGTGCTTTGGATCGGTGACCAACACAATCCAGTCTGAGCGATTTTTGCCGGGTGGGCCTTCTTCCTGGTCTTTCCATTGGTAGGCCGTCAGACCGAGTTCATGGGCCAATTGCGCGACGACACGATCCAGCGCGAGGTATCGATTCGACACGTGCAATGCAAGTACTCCATCCGGCGCGAGCTTACGGAAGTACATTTGCAACGCTTCCTTAGTCAGCAAATGAACTGGAATAGAATCGCTGCTGAATGCATCGACCGCCAGCAGGGCATAGGCCCCATCAGGAGCTTCCTTGAGTTTGAGGCGAGCATCGCCCATGACGATGTCGAGCTTCACGCCACGCGCCTTAGCATCGGTGACATAAGTAAAGTATTTGGGATTGGTGGCAATCTGCCGAACTAGCGAGTCGATTTCGTAGTACGTTACGGATTGGCCAGGTTTGCCGTAGGCACTGAGGCTACCGCTACCCAAACCGACGAAACCAACTGGCCGCGTTGACCTGCCTACTGGCGTCGCCGCGAAGACATCGCCTACTGGTCCCTGCCGATGGTAATACGTTAGTGGTTCACCGCTCAAAGGTTCGAAGGCCTGTTGTCCGTGCAACGTGGTGCCGTGGACCAATTTGTGATACAGCACGTCGTCATCGTCCTTATAGTCTGTGACCGATAGCGTCCCGAAAAAGCTCCGCGCCTGGAGGTGCGTCTTAGCCGCGCCTTTCCTGCTCTCGTCTTGTTGGGTTTTTTCCGTTGAGATCAACAATGCAGCGATGAAGATACTGGTTGCCGCGAGTCCGAAGCGCAGCGGCCGTTCGACAAACAAGAACGCGATCAATGCTGGCACACCAAAGCATACGATCGCTCTCAATTTGTTGACAGGATCGGCAATGCGTAATTCTCCGGCTGCATTTTTCCAAGGATTGTCGTCGATCCATTGGAAGATGTTGGCAAATTGTTGATTGATCCAGGTATGCTCTTCGCCGCTATTGAGTACTCGGCCACCCTGCCAGAAACCGCGCAAGAGATAATAAACGACGACGCCAAGTAAGGTAGGCCAGGCCACATCCAGAATAATGGGCCACGGCCCCTCCTCGTCCAATGCACCACCGGGAGCCACGAAGTAACAAGCCGCCAACAGTCCGACGGCATACTCCGTGTGTTCGACGAACATTAGCGGAGCGACGACAGCATTGAACAAGCCTCCGATGACGCCACCGAGTGATACCCACAAAAAAAACTCGGTGAGTCGCCCGGCCGCCGGTCGAGATTGTGCCAATGCCAAGTGGCACGCCAGCGCAATCGACGTAAAGACACCAACGTGATAGACGATTTGCCAAGTCAGATCCTTGAAGTCGAATTTGCTTTCGGCGTCGACCCACTTCAGTTTGTTTTGAAGTAGGTCAATTACAAGATCAAACGTTCGGCCAATCATGCCAGGCACACCATCTTCCAGTTTCGTGACGCGCAGAAAAACAAACAATAGCAGGAGCATTGGCAGCGCCAGCGAGGACAAATGAAAGACCCACTTAGCCCGTACAGCGAAGGCGAACACAAATGTCAGCAGATAGATACCCAACGGCACAAGGAAAAACAGAGGAATCGGCGCGATATCCGTGGTGGCGAACGTGATGACGCTGAGCATCAATGACGACGGCACAGCCGCCAAACCCAGCCAGCGGATGCGTTGCCGCCATGTCACCGGCGCGGCCATCGTGGCGACGGCTTCCGCGGCAGGCGACGCCGAGCGCTTGAGTGCCGCCGCGCAAAGCGCGGTCATGATTGTCCACAAGCCAAATCCAACCGCCCAGAGCCACGCTTGTTGCCGCAGCGGCAAATAGCGTTCGACCAGAAGCGGATACAGGATCAAACCGAGAAAGCTGCCCAAGTTGCTTGCGGCGTAAAGAAAGTACGGGTCTTTCCCGGCCGGATCGTCCGTCGCGGAAAACCAGCGCTGAATCAAAGGAGCGCTGGTCGCCAGAAAAAAGAACGGCACGCCGACCAATAGCGTCAACAACAACGCCAGCGGCACAAAGGGAAAGCCCCCGCCCTGCGGGGCCAGTGATTCAATCGGCGTGAGCGGCGAGCCGGTGGCGACGCCGGACGCCAGGAGCAACACCAGCGGCAACCCGAGCAACATCGGATGATAGCCGGCCATGCCGCGCGGGCCAAACCGTTGCGTGCCAGCATGGGCATATAGATAGCCGCCAAGCAGTGCGGCTTGGAAGAACACCATGCAGGTGGTCCAAACGGCCGGCGTGCCACCGGCGAGAGGCAAAATCATCTTGCCGATCATCGGCTGAACAAGAAACAATAGAACCGCGCTGAGAAACAACGTCACCGAAAAGAGCAGTCGCACAGGGTCGCTCCCAATCCATGGAACCGCGAGTTTCGCGGGATACGTAGTGGAAAGAATACGGAGAACGTGATACGTGAGGCGGAGAATGAGACAGCTAGACGTTGTACGAAATCCCTAGTCCCGCTCCTCGTACCGCGATTCGATTTTGGCGGCGATATCATCACCGTTAACGGGAGCGACGGGTCTGACGCCATTACCGCGACGACGTCGGCGGCGGGGCCGATTGGTACGGTCAATCATCTCACGCGGCAATGGCGGTACGCCTTTGAGTTCCTCGCCAAAGCGTGTTACCACATAAGTTCGGCTCCGGGCGTCGGTATCGAGTTCAATCAACCCTTCCTTCTCGGCATCCTCCAGCAGTGCCCCAAACGAGCGATAGCCGTGATAGGTCTCGTTGAACGACGGTTTCTTCCGCTTCATGGTATCTTTGATCATGCTGGCCCAAAGTTGCTCCTTATTTTCACGACGTAGGGCGACCAGCGAATCGAGCAGCAGGGCAAACGCTTTTTGCTTCGCCTCCGGTATGTTGGATGGAAGCCCGCCGGCGGCAATTGGCGAGGTTTCCAAATCCTCGTAATAAATGAACTCATCGCAATTGTCGCGCAACAGCTCGGATGTGGAATCCTGCATCCCTAAGCCAATGACGTGCTTGCCGAGCTCCTTGAGCTTGCTCACCAACGGCGAGAAATCGCTGTCGCCGGACATGATGACGAAGGTGTCGATGTGTTCCTTGGAATAAGCCAGGTCCATCGCATCGACGCACAGGCGAATGTCCGCCGAGTTCTTGCCCGTCAGCGCCCGGCGTGGAATCTCCACCAATTCGATGGCCGCCTCGTGCAGCATCGTTGTGTAGGCGTTGAAGCGATTCCAATCGGCATACGCCTTTTTGGCGACGATCTTGCCTTTTTCGACAAGCCGCGCCAATACCCGGCTAATCGTAAACCGATCGCGCCGGCCATTAAACGAAAGGCCAATGTTCTCGAAGTCAATGAATAGCGCTAAGGCATGTGCGGAGTCAGCCAAGTCGATCCTCCGTGAATCAATTCTTCAGCGTTGCCAGAAGCGTCTTCGCTTCCTCGGCGGATTTGGTGTCGCCAAAATTCTTGATGATATCGTCGAGCCGTTCCTTCGCCTTGTCTTTCTTGCCGTTGGCGATGAACTCCTTGGCGCTGGATAACTTAAACTCGGCCGTGCTTTCACGCTTGGCGGCCTCGGCTTTCGGATCGGGTTCGGCCGGTGCGACTTTGGTTACTTCCGTAGCCGAGGCCACGGTACTCGCAGGCACGTTTAATAGCCGTGCGTATTTGTTCGACTTGAGAAACTCTTTCACTTCGCTCAGGTCCACGGCCAGGCTGATGCTGTTGGCATTTTCGGCGGAGAGGTTTCCCTGTGTCACCGCAACCAGATCGCCCGCTTCATTCAACACCGGGCCACCACTTTGGCCCTTGTTGATCGGCGCGGTGTGTTCCACCATTCGGCAGTTGATCTCGAAGTCGCCACCTTTAGGCCGGCCACGGTGCGACGCCACATTGCGGACCGAGCCGGGGCAGTAATCAAACAAGCCGCCGCTGAGTCCGGAGTTGCCGATGCAATGGACGGAATCCGATGCGCCGACGCCATCCTTGGAAACACGAATTGCGTGAGTGTCTTTCGGAATCGCATCCACTTGAATCAAAGCGAGGTCGCGCTTGGTATCTCGGGCGATGACCTTGCCTTTGCCGGCCGTGCCCGCGCGAATCTTGTCTGTATAGTGCGTGCGATCGTTGATGGGGCTGCCATTTTTTTCGAGGTCAGGAAACAAGACAAACACTGTTGGATCGTCGCCGACGACATGATAATTGGTGATGATAATTCGATCTTTCGCGTCAATCAGAGTTCCAGAGCCGACCCGGGCGCTCGTCGAACTGACTTTCGCGTAAACCCACACTACCGACTTGATCGAGCGCTTGTAGATATTTCCCTTGTCGGCCGGTTTGGTTTGACCGAAAAGCGTCAGCGTTCCAAATGAAACTGTCAGCAGGACGGATAGAATTCGACGCGGCATAGCGTCTCCCCAGGTGATGTGGTAATGATACCGGTCGCAAGACGGTGAGTCAAAGATCGTGAGCGACATTGCCTGGGTCGGTTGGGTCGGCGTGCCGGATTCGTAAGCTGAAGGGAATTGCAAGGGCC